>JAFZDR010000095.1 GCA_017561105.1 Alistipes sp.
CAGAGTATGGCGCTGTGTACGGTAGGCATACTGCTCTCCGTAGAAGGCCGGAGCATGAGTACAGAAGAGGCTTGCCTCAATCTCGACGCCGTGCTTCTTTGCCGCCTCGAAAGCGCGATCGGTAATGGTAAAATCGTAGACTCCGGGAGCAGTTTCGAGGTAGTTCCACATCAAGAAAACTCGTGCCGAGTGCATCTTATTATCGGCCAGACGCGAAAACCACATATCGACCTCCTCGGGAGTCTGACCGGGTTCTATCCACACTTCGGCTCCAACCTCGACATGGCGCTGAGCCAACGCCTCGTTAGTCACTGCGAAAGTTGCAACGGCAAGCAAGAAAATCTTCAAAAATCTCATAATTGTAGCTGTTAAGTTTCTACAAAGTTACTCTTTTCACACTTTTTTGCAAAATTTTCGTAGAGTGATTGTTTGTTAAAAATATAATTAGTATATTTGCAGCCCCAAATGGGATTTAATTAAAAAATTTAGTAACAATGAAAGTTTGCGAAATTACAGGAAAAGTGGCCCTCGTTGGAAACAATGTTTCGCACTCCAATGTAAAGACTAAGCGCAAGTTCTCACCAAACTTGAAGACTAAGCGTTTCTGGTCAGAGGAGGAAGGCCGTTGGATCACCTTGAAGGTTTCGACTTCGGGTATCAAAACAATTAACAAGAAGGGCCTCGCTGCTGCTTTGAAGGATGCAGCTGCAGCCAAGAAAATCTATTAAACATTAACAAGCTATGGCAAAGAAAGGTAACAGAGTTCAGGTGATCTTGGAGTGCACCGAGCAGAAGGAGAGTGGCGTACCAGGAATGTCGCGCTACATCACCACTAAGAACAAGAAGAACACCCCAGACCGTTTGGAGCGTAAGAAGTACAATCCATACTTGAAGAGGGTAACTTTACATCGTGAAATTAAGTAAAAGGAGATTTGAGATATGGCAAAGAAAGCTGTCGCAACCCTCAGAACTGGTGTAGGTAAGCAGTTTACCAAGTGCATCAAGATGGTTAAGTCGGAGAAGACCGGTGCTTACATTTTCAAGGAGGCAATCGTTCCCGTTGACCAGGTAGCAGAGTACATGAAGTAAAAAATGCTACAATGTATTCGGATTAAACCCCGAAATACAAAAGGCTGTTCCGTTTCGGACAGCCTTTTGTGTTTTTATATCCTCGGCATCTTAATTATAATTTTATAATTAAATTTTCATTTACCGATTAAATTTGTATCTTTGCAGAAGATATAATAGCATACAGCAATGTTTTTAGAGAATAGCACACAAAAAGGTTGGATTGAAGTGGTCTGTGGCTCGATGTTTTCGGGCAAGACCGAGGAGTTGATTCGTCGTCTGCGTCGCGCAGAATTTGCACATCAGAGAGTTGAGATTTTCAAACCTCAAATCGATGTCCGCTACTCGGAGGACGAAGTAGTATCACATAACCACTCGACTATCCGCTCTACACCCGTAGAGGCGCCTCAGCAGATTTTGTTGATGTCGTCGGAGGTCGATGTTGTAGGTATCGACGAGGCGCAGTTCTTCGACGACAGCATCGTTGAGGTTTGCTGCGAGTTGGCAAACCGCGGCGTACGCGTTATCGTAGCGGGTTTGGATATGGACTTCTTGGGTAAGCCGTTCGGCCCTATGCCGGCACTTATGGCTATCGCTGAGTATGTGGATAAGGTGCATGCCATCTGCGTACACTGCGGTAACCCTGCACAGCACTCGCACCGCTTGGCAAAGAGCGAGAAGTTGGTGATGCTCGGCGAGAAGGATACCTACGAGCCTGTATGTCGCCACTGTTTCCTCCGTTTGCGCAAGGAGCAAGGCGAGTAGTGCAATAAAACGAACGACATTGCGTTAATCATTTAGTAGGAAATTTAATAGTTAAGATATATGAGTGATATTATCAACATCAAGGAGTTGAACGAGCGTATCGAGCGCGAGAGCCTCTTTGTGGATACTTTGCGTACCGAGATGGGCAAGGTTATCGTTGGTCAGCAGCACCTTGTCGATACACTTTTGATTGGTTTGCTCTCGAACGGCCACATCTTGTTGGAGGGCGTACCAGGCTTGGCAAAGACCTTGGCCATTACAACCTTGGCGAAGGCTGTCGATGCCGATTTCTCGCGTATCCAGTTTACTCCGGACCTGCTCCCTGCCGACATTGTGGGTACTTTGATCTACTCGCAGAAGGCTGAGGACTTCACCGTTAAGAAGGGTCCCGTATTTGCGAACTTCGTATTGGCCGATGAGATCAACCGTTCGCCTGCAAAGGTGCAGTCGGCACTCTTGGAGGCGATGCAGGAGCGTCAGGTAACAATTGGCGACAATACCTACAAGTTGCCTGAGCCATTCCTCGTATTGGCAACCCAGAACCCATTGGAGCAGGAGGGAACCTACCCTCTTCCGGAGGCGCAGGTTGACCGTTTTATGTTGAAGGCAAAGATCTCGTATCCGAAGCGAGAGGAGGAGCGCGATATCGTGCGCATGAACCTTTCGGGTGCAGGTATGCCCGAGCCTAATAAGGTTATCACACCTGAGGATATCGTAAAGGCACGCAAGGTAGTTGAGGATGTCTATATGGACGAGAAGATCGAGAAGTATATCGTAGATATCATCTTCGCAACCCGTGAGCCTGCAGCATACAACCTCGAGAAGTTGCAGTCGTTGATTGCCTACGGAGGTTCACCTCGTGCAAGTATCTCGTTGGCTAAGGCGGCTCGTGCTTACGCATTCATCCGTCGTCGCGGATATGTTATTCCGGAGGATGTACGCGCCGTATGTCACGATGTTTTGCGCCACCGTATCGGCTTGACCTACGAGGCGGAGGCAGAGAACATCACCTCGGAGGATATCATCACCGAGATTCTCAACAATGTAATTGTACCTTAATCGTTTTGCCTTTCGTAACGAGAGATGATAGAGCAGACCGAAAACGATATCTTAAAGCGAGTCCGCAAAATCGAGATTAAGACTCGAGGTTTGTCGAATGAGATTTTCGCAGGAAAGTACCATACGGCATTCAAGGGACGCGGTATGTCCTTTGCCGAGGTGCGCGAATATCGTATCGGCGACGATGTGCGCGATATCGATTGGAATGTTACGGCTCGTTCGCACAAACCGCACATTAAGGTTTACGAGGAGGAGCGCGAGCTGACAATGATGCTTATGGTCGATGTCAGCGGATCGCGCATGTTCGGTACTACCGATGCTCTCAAGAAGAATATCATCACCGAGCTGGCAGCAGTGCTCGCATTCTCGGCATCGCAAACGGGCGACAAGGTGGGTTGCATCTTCTTCTCGGATAAGGTAGAGAAGTTCATCCCTCCGAAGAAGGGTCGCAGCCATATCCTAATGATTATTCGCGAATTGGTAGGCTTTGTTCCCGAGTCGAATGGCACAGCTATTTCCGAGGCCGTGCGTTACCTCACAGGCGTAAACAAGAAGCGTTGCACCGCCTTCTTATTGTCGGATTTCTTGAACTCGAAGCACGACGACGAGGCGTTGAACGACGCCTTAAAGATTGCCACCTCGCGCCACGACATCATAGCCTTAAAGGTGTCGGACCCTCGCGAGAAGGAGATGCCCGATGTGGGTATTGTAGAGTTGCAGGATGCCGAAACAGCACGCAAGGTGTGGGTTGATACATCGTCGGCAGCTGTACGCGACCACTACGCCAAGGCGTGGGCAGAGCGCGAGGAGAAGACTCGCGAGCAACTTCTTCACAACCGCATCGACATTGCCGATATTTCGACCGACTCGGACTATGTGGCAGAACTGATAAAACTATTTAAGAAGCGATGAAAGCGTTGCGCTACATAACATATCTGTTAGCACTAATTGCTGTGCAGTCGGTGATGGCTCAAAACACTAAACCGACCATCACTTCGCACCTCTCAGCCGACACGGTAATGATTGGCGACCGAGTAACACTCACGGTCGAGGTTGAAAAGGATGTGATGCAACACATCGTATTCCCTACATTCAACTTTGAATCGCAGGGCGAAGAGGGCGAAAGCAAAGAGCCAAGCATAGAGGTTATTCGCGACTATGCACCCGACACTATTCCGCAGGAGGGTCGCAGAGTGTTGCTTCGCAAGCGATACGAGATGGCAGTCTACGACGAAGGAGTGTACCATATGGGCAAGGCACAGGTGTTATACTTCGACAAAAACCTTATCGATACACTCTTTGCCGAGCGCGAGGAGGAGCTCTTCGTAAAGACCTTCCAGATCGACTCGACAATGACCAGCGTGCGCGAGTTGAAGCCGCAGATGACTTTGAAATTGCGTTTTGCCGAGTTTGGCGGATATCTCGCTATTGCACTTGGTCTTCTGCTATTGCTTGCATTCGCAATTTACCTCTTGGTGCGCCATTTGAGCAAGCAGGGCAAGCGCATCTCCGATCTCTTCAAGCCTGCACCACCGGTACCGGCACACATTGTGGCTATTGAGGCTCTCGAGAAGTTGCGCGACGAGAAGTTGTGGCAAAACAACAAACATAAGCTCTACTACTCGGGGTTGAGCGATATTCTGCGTACATACCTTGCCGGCCGTTTCGAGGTGGGAGCTATGGAGATGACCACCGACGAGATTGCCGATGCGCTACGCAACATTGATATCGAGCAGAAACCGAAGATGGATCTCTTGTCGGTATTGCGCGATGCCGACCTTGTAAAATTTGCCAAGGCTACCCCTGAGGCTGACGATAACGAACTCGCCTACAGCAAGGCCTACCACTTTGTGGAGGAGACCAAGCCTGTAGAGGTGGTTACCGAGGAGGAGGATCTACCTACTAAAAACGAAAAGGAGGTGGCACAATGAGAGCGATAGTGAAATATATGGCTTTAGTTGTGGCGTTGTTCCTCTGCAGCGAAGTATCGGCTCAGCAGATGAAGGAGCGCGGCTTGGTACGCCAGGGTAACCGCGAGTTCAAGCGTGAGAAGTTCGAGAAGAGTGTCGATAGCTATCAGGAGGCCTTGAAGCACGACCCTAACTCGTTCGAGGCAAAGTATGACCTTGCCTCGGCACTCTACCGCACCGAGCGATACGAGAAGGCCGAGAAGACCCTACAGGCGATTGTTGGCGATAGCACTCGCACCGAGTTGGAGCGCGGCGAGGTGGCATACAACCTCGGAAATACGCAGTTTGCACAGCAGAAATATAAGGAGGCGTTATCTTCATATCGTCAGGCCATGCGTAGCAACCCCAACGATGAGGATGCGAAGTTCAACTACGCCTTCACTAAGCGTCTGATTCAGCAGCAGGAGCAGCAACAGCAACAACAGCAGCAGAATCAGGACCAAAACCAGGATCAGAATAAGGATCAGCAGGATAAACAAGATAACCAGCAGAACGACCAGAACAAGGATCAACAAGATAAGCAGGATCAGCAGCAACCTCAAAATCAGGAGGGCGATAATAAAGAGCAGGAGGGTGGACAGCGCCCTGAAGGCTCAATGTCGCCCGAGCAGCAGGAGGCTCTCTTGCAGGCTATCCAGGCCGAGGAGGACAAGACCCAGGATAAGCTGAAGGAGAAGGCTGCAGTATTGATTCGCGGCTCGAAGAATTGGTAAAAGAGAGATTTATGGAGTTTGCAAACCCTAAGATATTGTGGTTATTGGTGGTTGTGCCACTTGTAGTCGCCTACTATATTTGGAGAGCGACACAGGGCGGTGCATCTATCATCATATCGACCACCGACTCGTTGCGCAAGGCTCCGCGCACTCTGCGCTACTATCTGCGTCATCTGCCGATTGCGTTGCGTACGGTGGCTTTGGCGTTGATTATCATCGCATCGGCACGCCCTCAATCGGTTGAGCACGAAACAAAGATAAATACCGAAGGTATCGACATCGTTTTGGCGGTGGATATCTCGGGCTCGATGCTTGCTCGCGACTTCCAACCCGACCGACTCTCAGCGGCTAAGGAGGTAGCTGCGCAGTTTGTTGCAGCACGACAGGGCGACCGCATAGGCTTGGTCGTATTTGCGGGTGAGGCCTTCACTCAAACACCGCTCACAACCGACCAATCGTCGTTGCAGACTCTGCTCGGTCGTCTGCGCAGTGGCGTAGTCGAGGATGGAACAGCCATAGGTAACGGCTTGGCAACAGCGGTAAACCGCTTGCGCGAGAGCGACTCGAAGTCGAAGGTTATTATCCTCTTGACCGATGGCGTAAACAACCGAGGTCAGATTGCCCCACTCACCGTTGCCGACATTGCGAAGGAGCAGGGCATCAAGGTCTATACCATTGGTGTAGGTCGCAACGGCACTGCCCCATATCCGGTATTTGACGATCGTGGCCGCGAGGTCTATACCGTAGATATGAAGGTCGAGATTGACGAGAAGATGCTCGGCGAGATAGCAAAGAAGACCGGCGGAGAATACTTCCGTGCAACCGACAAAACATCGCTGGAGCGCATCTACGAGCAGATTAACTCGATGGAGAAGTCCAAAATCGAGAAGGTGGAACTCACCCACACCAACGAGGAGTACCTCATCTATGTTTTGTGGGCTATAGCACTTCTCCTGCTAGAATTTATTGTTAAATATATAGTATTAAAACGCATACCGTAATGTTCAGATTTGCCAATCCGCACCTTTTGTGGCTACTCTTGGTAGTGCCGGTGATGGTTATCGCCTTTGCAATACTCCTTCGCCTGCGCAAACGCAATCTGAGCCATTTCGGAAATATCGAGGTCGTAAAGAGCCTCTTGCGCGATGTGTCGTCGTGGCGTGTCCGCACCAAGTTTGCACTCTTTATTACTGCCTTTGCAGCTTTGGTTGCGGCAGCGGCTCGTCCACAGTTTGGCGCAAAGCTCCGCGAGGAGAAGCGCGAGGGCGTGGAGATGATGTTTGTGGTAGACGTATCGAATTCGATGTTGGCGGAGGACTTCTCGCCAAACCGACTCGACCGCACCCGCTACGCTATCGACAAGCTCTTTGCATCGCTCAATCAGGATCGTGTGGGCGTGGTAGTCTTTGCCGGCGAGGCGAAGGTGCAGCTGCCTATCACCACCGACTATCGTATGGCCCGCAACTTCGCAAAGCGCCTTTCGCCGTCGTTGGTCGAGGTGCAGGGAACCGATGTTTCGGATGCTATAGACCTTGCATCGCTCTCATTCTC
>JAFZDR010000096.1 GCA_017561105.1 Alistipes sp.
ACACGGTATCCCGTCGGACAACATCGTAATAAAGGAGGGCGATATTGTATCGGTCGATGTAGGTACATTTATGAAGGGGTTTGTCGGTGATTCGGCATATACGTTTGCCGTAGGAGAAGTGGCGGAAGAAGTGCGCCAGCTTCTGGAAGTCACCAAAGAGGCTCTTTATAGAGGTACAGCACAGGCGAAGGCAGGAAATCGTGTAGGCGATATATCCGCCGCTGTGCAAGACTACGCCGAGAGTTTCGGTTATGGCGTAGTGCGCGAGTTGGAAGGTCACGGACTGGGACGAAAGATGCACGAAGAACCAGGGGTGCCCAATTATGGTTCGCGAGGCAGAGGCCCTCTCTTGAAGGAGGGAATGGTTATCTGCATAGAGCCGATGATTACGATGGGAAACAGAGCGATAGTGTTCGAGCGTGATGGCTGGACAGTCAGAACCAAGGACAGAAAGCCGGCGGCACACTTCGAGTTTGCTGTGGCAATTCGCAAGAATGGTCCCGATGTGCTTACAGATTTTAGTATTATCGAAAATTCACTTAGGTAGCATTCGTAAAAGGTGCGAGTGATACCATAACAAAGAGAAAACTCAGAATGGCAAAACAGACTGCTATTGAAAGGGACGGAACTGTAACCGAGGCGTTGTCGAATGCAATGTTTCGAGTAGAGTTGGATAACGGACATGTTATCACCGCCCACATCTCTGGAAAGATGCGTCAGCACTACATTAAGATCCTTCCCGGAGATAAAGTAAAAGTGGAGATGACTCCTTATGATTTGAGTAAGGGTCGTATATCCTTTAGGTACAAATAACAAAAGATTGCTTGAAAAATTATGAAAGTAAAAGCATCAATCAAGAAGAGAAGCGAGGATTGCAAGATTGTTCGTCGCAAGGGTAAGCTCTATGTGATTTGCAAGAAGAATCCTAAGTTCAAAATGCGCCAAGGGTAAATAAAAAACTTTTTAACAAAAAAAGAAAAAAGAAAATTTATGGCACGTATAGTCGGTGTAGATTTACCAAAGAATAAGCGAGGTGAGATCGGCTTGACCTACATTTATGGTATTGGTCGCAGCACAGCACAGAAGATCCTCGATAAGTGTGGCATTAGCTACGATGTAAAGGTAGATGAGTGGACAGATGAGCAGGTCGGAGCAATCCGTGCAGCTATCGCCGAGATGGATATCAAGGTAGAGGGTGAGGCTCGTTCGCTCGTACAGTTGAACATTAAGCGTTTGATGGATATCGGTTGCTACCGTGGAATCCGTCACCGTATCGGTCTTCCGGTTCGTGGACAGAGCACAAAGAACAACGCTCGTACACGCAAGGGTAAGAAGAAGACTGTTGCAAATAAGAAGAAGGCAACTAAGTAATAGTGAAGAATTATGGCAAAGAAAACAACATCAGTTAAGAAGAAGGTCGTTAAGGTTGGTGCGAATGGTATGGCTTTCGTACACTCTACCTTCAACAATGTCATCATTACCATCACTAACGAGGTTGGTGAGGTTATCAGCTGGTCGTCGGCTGGTAAGATGGGCTTCCGTGGTTCTAAGAAGAACACTCCTTATGCAGCACAGACTGCAGCAGCAGACTGCGCAAAGGTTGCCTTTGATATGGGATTGCGTAAGGTTAAGGTTTATGTGAAGGGTCCGGGTCAGGGCCGTGAGAGTGCAGTTCGTACAATTCACGGTGCAGGCATCGAGGTTACAGAGATTATCGATGTAACTCCACTGCCACACAATGGCTGCCGCGCTCCAAACCGTCGTCGTGTATAATGCGCGAGGCGTCATAAGAGAATCACTGAAAAACTTAATCTATTAAAAAAAGTAAAGAACAATGGGAAAGTATATAGGACCAAAAACTCGAATCGCCCGCCGCTTTGGTGAGGCAATTTATGGTGCCGACAAGTCTCTCGACAAGCGTAATGTACCACCGGGACAGCACGGTCTTGCACGCAAGCGTAAGAAGGTTTCGGAGTATGGCGTACAGTTGAGCGAGAAGCAGAAGGCAAAGTACACCTACGGTTTGTTGGAGAAGCAGTTTGCTCGTACATACGAGGCTGCAGCTCGTATGGGTGGTATCACCGGTGAGAACTTGTTGAAGTTGTTGGAGTGCCGTTTGGACAATGTAGTATATCGTCTTGGCATCGCTCCAACTCGTGCAGCAGCACGCCAGTTGGTTTCGCACCGTCATATCTGTGTTAATGGTAATGTAGTAAACATTCCATCGTATTCGTTGCGTATTGGTGATGTAGTATCGGTACGCGAGAAGTCGAAGACTTTGGAGGTTATTACTGAGTCGTTGCTTGGCACTAACCACAGCCGTTACGCTTGGTTGGAGTGGGATGGCGCTACAATGAGCGGTAAGTTCTTGGCTCGTCCAGAGCGTGAGGAGATTCCTGAGAACATCAAGGAGCAGTTCATCGTCGAGTTGTACTCTAAATAGTAACTAATAACACACAATAATTATGGCAATTTTAGCATTTCAAAGACCCGAGAAGGTAATCGTACTCGAATCCACAGCATCGTTCGGAAAGTTTGAGTTCCGTCCGTTGGAGCCGGGATATGCGATGACTATCGGTAATGCTTTGCGCCGAGTATTGCTCTCATCATTGGAGGGTTATGCTATCACAACCGTTAAGGTTGCCGGCGTGGACCACGAGTTTGCCGCTATTCCGGGCGTAATGGAGGGTATGTTGGATATCGTTTTGAATCTCAAGCAGATCCGCTTCATTCGCACCGTCGAGAATCAGGATTTCGAGCAGGCTACAATCAATGTAGCTGGTGTAACCGAGCTCACAGCAGGTTACATCTCGAATTTCTTGTCATCGTTCAAGGTTCTCAATCCGGAGTTGGTAATTTGCCACCTCGCACCTGGTACAAAGATGCAGCTCACCATCACAATTGGCAAGGGCCGTGGTTATGTACCTGCAGAGGAGAATGCACCGGAGAACGCAGAGTTTGGTTTGTTGCCAATCGACTCTATTCACACTCCAATCGTGAATGTAAAGTATTCGCGCGAGGACTATCGTGTTGAGCAGCGTACCGACTATGAGAAGTTGAATCTTGAGATTACAACCGATGGCTCTATCAAGCCAAAGGAGGCTTTGAAGGAGGCTGCGAAGATTCTTATCCAGCACTTTATGCTCTTCTCGGACGAGAAGATGACCATCAACCTTGACGAGGTTTCTTCGGAGGCTGAGTTGAACGAGCCAGAGTTGCACATGCGACAGTTGCTCAAGACTAAGTTGGTGGACAAGGATTTGAGCGTTCGTGCTCTCAACTGCCTCAAGGCAGCAGATGTAGAGACAATCGGAGATTTGGTTAAGCTCAACCGCAATGACCTTCTCAAGTTCCGTAACTTCGGTAAGAAGTCGCTCACAGAGCTCGACGCTTTGTTGGCATCGCTCGACTTGAAGTTCGGAATGGATGTATCAATTTACAAACTTGATAAAGAATAACTATGAGACATAATAAGAATTTCAACCACCTCGGTCGCCAGGCTGGTCACCGCAAGGCTATGTTGTCTAACATGGCATCGTCGTTGATTCTCCACAAGCGCATCGAGACTACAGTGGCAAAGGCTAAGGCTGTTCGTCAGTTCATCGAGCCACTCGTAACTCGTTCGAAGGAGGATACAACTCACTCGCGTCGTATCGTATTCTCGTACCTCAAGCAGAAGGAGGCAGTTACCGAGTTGTTCCGCACAATCGCTCCAAAGATTGCTGAGCGTCCAGGCGGTTATACCCGTATCCTCAAGACCGGCTTCCGTTTGGGTGATGCTGCTGATATGTGCATCATCGAGTTCGTTGACTTCAACGAGGCTTACACTACCGGTGTAGTATCGACCGAGGCTAAGCCCAAGACTCGCCGTTCGCGCAAGCCCGCAGCTAAGAAGACCGACGCTGTTGAGGACGCTACCGTAGTTAAGGCAGCTCCCAAGGCTAAGCCCGCTGCACAGAAGGCTGTGAAGAACAC
>JAFZDR010000097.1 GCA_017561105.1 Alistipes sp.
CTAAATGCACCATCGAGAACAACGGTCTCATTCCATACAGTTGGGAACTCGGCAATAAACTTGGTACACTCCGCCTCGCGCTCATACAATGATGGAGAGTCGCACAACATAGCAAATGGCGAGAAATAGACAGCGTACATTGCCAACTGACGGCAACGAGTACCCTGGCTCATAGGAGCATATTTGCAAGTGGTGTAGGTGCGCTTCGAGCCATTACGCATAGCGCCCTGGGTGTAGTCCATCGGACCAGCAACCATACGCAAATATGGCATCTCCAAATCGTACTCCACCTGATCAATATAGCTTCTGGCCTTCATCTTAGAACTCTCCAGACCAACTACACCCTCAAAATTCACGACATTCGGATAGGTGCGATTCAATCCTGTTGGCTTCGGACATCCGTGGTAGTCAAGCATAAGCTTATATCTTGCAGCAATCTCAGCAAGTTTATACTGAAAATCCACCATCTGTGCATCGTCACGATCGAGAAAATCGACCTTGAAGCCCTTGACTCCCATAGCGGCAAAGTGACGGCAAGTCTCCTCCTCTTTTCCTACTACAGCGTTGTAGCCAGCCCAAAGGATAATGCCTACACCCTGCTTGTTTGCGTTGTCAATAATAGCCTTCAAATCGATCTCAGGAACGACCTTAGTCAAGTCATTGGCATTTCTAACAGCCCAACCCTCGTCGAGAATAACATACTCGATACCGTGCTTGGCTGCAAAATCTACATAGTAGTTGTATGTTGCGGTATTGACACCCGCCTTGAATGGTACGCCTGTCAAGCCCCAATGGTTCCACCACTCCCAAGCAACCTTACCCGGCTTAATCCACGAAGTGTCCTCAACGCGCGAAGGCGAAGCGAGGCGATAGACCATATCGTTATCCAAGAGAGTATTTGCATTCTCGGTCACGAGAACGATACGCCACGGCGTATTTGTTGCAGCCTTACACTCTGCGATATATGGCTTGCGACTCTCGACAATGCCCTGCAATTGATGGTATCCACCCACAACAACCTTATCGGGCATTGGTGCAAACTCGCCATAGAGAGCCGTTGCGCCCTTGTTGTTCGACACGAACATTCCCGGATAGTGCTCGACATCCGACTCCAAGATGCAAACCTTGTATTTGTCAGCCTCAACAATCACAGGAATAAAGGCAACCTTATCCTTCTCAAACTTCGACAACTCAACGTTGCGATACCACGACTCGAACGAAGTGAAATACTTATCCTTCTTCTCTCCGGTGAGGTTGGTATATGGGAAGTAACCCTTGTAATCCTTTGCGAAGGCGAACTCTGCAATCTCGTTTTCGAGCTTAAAATCGTGTTTGAAGTTGGTTACAAAACGATATGCCACTCCCTCATCGTAGGCGCGAAACTCGACTGCATAGCGAGCAGCAAAGTCGATACGCAGAGCGTTGTAGTGATCCTTGATAACATCGCGGAAGTAGAACTTGGTAGGGATTTCGGTGTTGACCGAGGTACGCTTTACCTTCTTAACCGCAATCTTCTCGCCAATGTTGGCACCCTCGTAGACCTTCAAGCCAATCTGCGACGGAGCGAGCACCACATCGCCGTTGCACTTCACACTATACGACAAATTCGGCTCTGCCGAGATTGTAACCTCCAACTTACCGTTTGGCGAAAGGAGCGTGTAGTTCTTTACTGCAAATGCCTCCGCACAAAGAAGGAGAGCACAAGCTATTACAACAAGTTTTCTCATATTTTTATGTTCGTTTTAGGTTTTACTGCTTTGGGGTAAAGCCCTGCGCCTGCAAGGTGATATCGTTGCCGTCAGGAGTTACGAGATATGCTCCCGTACCCTCGGCGGTTATATGACCGATGATGTCGATACAGCCCAACTTGATAATCTCCTCGCGCTTCTCGAGTGGCACAGTGAAGATAAGTTCATAATCCTCGCCACCATTCAACGCCGCAATCACAGGGTCGATATTCATCTCCTCGGCAAGTCTTGTAGTCTGCTGTGCCAACGGAATACGCTCAAGGTAGATACGGGCACCGCACTTCGACGATTTGCAAATCTGCAACACCTCCGAAGCCAAGCCGTCGGTTACATCAATCATCGAGGTTGGCACAATACCCTCCTTGCGCAACGACTTAATCAAATCGTAGCGGGCACGAGGTTTGAGGTAGCGCTCCAAGAGATATTCGTGACCCTCGAACTGAGGCTGCGGATTGTCTATACCCTGCAAAACATATCGCTCGCGCTCCAACAAACGCAAGCCCATGTACGAAGCTCCCAAATCTCCGGTAAGGCAGATTAGGTCATGCTCCTTTGCGCCGCTGCGATACGATATTTCGCTCTTCTTTGCACGACCTACCGCTGTAATATTCACAACGAAGCCCGTAACAGATGCCGAAGTATCGCCTCCGACCAAATCGACACCCGCCTCCTTGCAAGCGAACTCTACGCCCGCATAGAAGTCATCCAGAAACTCCACCGATATCTTCGACGAGATACCGAGAGCAAGGGTTATCTGCTCGGGTACGGCATTCATGGCCACCACATCGCTGATACCCTTTGTTACGACCTTATAGCCGAGGTGCTTCGGAGGAAAGTATGTCAAATCAAAATCTACACCCTCCAACATCGAATCAGTCGAAACGACCACCGCCTTATCTTTTGACGCCTCAATAACTGCTGCATCGTCACCGACACCGCAGATTGTCGAGCTGTTGCTCTTCTGGAACTTTGAAGTCAGGCGATCGATCAAACCGAACTCGCCCAACTCCGCAATCTCTGTTCTACCTTTTGCCATAGAAACTCAGCTATTAGCTATTAGCCATTGGCCATTAGCTAATTTTTAATTTTACATTTTTAACTTTTAATTAAAGGTAGTTTTCAACTACCTTTGCGATGCGCTCGGCAACCTCCTCGATAGTACCCAACGAAGGTACGCTCTCGAACTTGCCTTGTGCGCGGTAGAAATCTGCCACAATAGCAGTCTGCGCATTGTAAACATCGATGCGGTTGCGGATAATCTCCTCCGACTGATCATCGGCACGACCCGAATCCTTACCACGGAGAAGAATACGCTTTACGAGCTCCTCCTCGGGAACCTCCATATTGATCATAACCGACACCTTCTGACCGTGCTTTGCAAGAATCTCATCGAAAGCCACAGCCTGAGCTGTTGTACGAGGAAAACCGTCGAAGATTACGCCCGTACCCTCGGTGTGAGTTGCCACATAGTCGGCAACCATATCTATAACGAGCTGATCGGGAGCAAGCTCACCACGCTCGATGCAAGCCTGCATCTGCAAACCGAGCTCGGTCTTGGCAGCGATCTGCTCGCGAATGATATTTCCTGTTGAGATGTGACGAAGCGAGAAACGCTTCTCCAAAAGTTCCGACTGGGTACCCTTGCCGCAGCCAGGAGCTCCAAATAGTACAATATTCAGCATTTTTTAAGCATTTTTTGGATTTGATGCGCAAAGATAACCATTTTTAGCAGAACAAAAAACTAAAAAACTATGTTTTTTTGACTATCTTTGCATCATAAAGCAAACAACACTCGTAAAAATATGCAAATTTACAGAGCAACAGAGCTCTCTGCCGAGCTCAAAAACGGATTGGAAAAATTGCTGCCTCAGCTCTCGCAGTCGGCTCAAATGCCGAGCTCGGAGCAGATCGAAAATCTGCTTGCAGACGGCAATACACATCTGCTTGTAGCAGAGGTAGATGGAGCAATAGCAGGCATCCTCTCTCTGGTCGTCGTAAACATCCCGACAGGATGCAAAGCGTGGATCGAAGATGTGGTTGTCGACGGCGATTTCAGAGGTCAAAAAATCGGATTTCAGCTCGTGGAAAAGGCCAAAGAAACAGCACTCGGTTTGGGCGTAAAAAAAATATACCTGACATCGAATCCTTCGCGACAGGCTGCGCATAAATTATACAAAAACTGCGGCTTCGAGGAGTACAACACCTGCGTCTTTCGCAAAACCCTGTAATACCATATATTTAATTTTTTAAGTAATTATAGTATAGGACTCACATAGGGCTTTAATGACTATTTTTTGTTCTTAAAGTCCTATTTTATATCCCAAAAGTAACCGCCAAGTTTGGAGATATTGAAAAATTTGAATAACTTTGCAAAAGTTACTTTGGTTAGGAGAGGTTAACTTTAAAAATTTTACGCATTTTAACTTAAATAATTTTACGACTATGAAGAGATTTTATTCCTACTTCATTGCACTTGCAACATTAGTATTTGCAGGTATTGCTTGTACTCCGGATGGCGGTGACACTGATACCGCTACAACATTGGCATTCGAGGAGTGTGCTGTACTCCCTGCAGAGGGCGGTGCTCACACACTCACTTATGCAGTTACAAACCCTGTCAGCGGTGCTGAGCTTCTTCTCGGCGAGCCATCGGCTGAGTGGTTGCACGACCTCGCAGTTGTTGACGACACAACCGTTTCGTTTGTAGTTGACGCTAACGAGGCTGCTCCCGGCAGCGAGCCGCGCGAGGCTACATTCACTGCAACTTACGCCACTCTCGAGGCGGTTCTTGTAACCGTAAAGCAGGCTTCGGCAGAGCCACTCTTTACTGTCGAGTTCTCGGAGTGCACAACAACATCTGCATTGGCAACAATCACCCCTGCAGAGGGTGTTGGCACCTACTATTGGAAGAAGGCTTCGATTACCGACTTGGAGGGCTTTGAGTCGCACGCAGCTTGGTTGGAGAACAAGTTGACCACATCGTGGTTTGTAACACTCAGCGAGGGTGTAGTTGCAAATCAGTCGATTTCGGAGTATTACGGCGAGGCTTATATCATCGTAGCAGGCGCTGTTAAGGGTGAGAACGGCTATGAGTTCACAACTCCGGTTCACTCATACAAGGTGCCACTCGTTCCAAAGCCAGTATTGACCATCACTCCACTCGAGAACAACTTGTCGCACGAGGCAGGCGTAATCACACTCGACTACACCGTTGAGAACGCAGTTGAGGGTAATGTTGTAACCCTTTCGAATGACGCTTCTTGGACCACAACAACTATCGAGAACGGCAAGATTTCGATCGCTTACACAGCTAACGAGTACGCTAAGGCTCGCACCGCATCGCTTTCGTTCTCGTATCCAAATGCTGATGCTGCAACCGTTGTAACACTCAACCAGGAGGCAAATCCAAATGCTGAGGTTGTAACCTTCACACTCGAGGTTACCGAGACTCACTTCGACCATGTTATCGTAAATGTTACCCCATCGAACACCAGCGTTAAGTACGCTTTGGGTGGCGTTTCGAAGTACGATTTCGACGGTTATGCATATAGCGGCAGCGATAGCAACTTGCAGAAGGATCTCACTTCGTCGTACAAGAAGCCGGCAATCGTTTCGGGCGTTCAGACAGCTTACAAATTGCCTGTCAGCCCATTGGACTACTACGGCTGGGACTACTACATCTACGCTTATGCAGTATCTGAGGATGAGACAGTTGCAACTTCGGATGTAACAAAGACTTTGGTTACTGTAACCAACGACAAGCCGGTTATTTCGTTCGAGACTTCGCCATTCGAGGTGTCGGCAGAGGGTGGCAACTACACTATCAAGTTCACCATCCAGAACCCAGTAGAGGGTGGCGTTATAAAGTTCAACGGCTCGCAGGACAACTACTATGGTGTATTGGTTGACAACTCATGGACAATCAACTCAGAGAAGGGCGAGATTACCGTTCAGGTAAATCCTTACGATGCATCTCAGTATTTGCACCATGCAACTCTCTACATCGCATACTACGCAAGCGAGACTTCGACTACATCGCTCGCTACAGCATCTATCAAGATCAACCAGTTGGCTCCGGCAAACTAATAATACATAATGTAAGATGGTAAAGACTTTTAAAAATATGCTTATGGCAGTAGCAGCACTCGTTGCTACTACTGCTCTTGTAGCTTGTAACCCCGACAATGGCGGTGAAGGCGGCGAGGGTGGCCAGGGTGGACCTGAGGCTCCCGAGGTTATCGAAAACAATGGCGTAGGCGCTGACGGCAAGATTCACCTCAACAGCGTAGCTTGCGCTTACTACCTTGGCAATGTGTGGGACAACGGTGTTGCAGACTACTACTTTATGCTCACTAACGACTCCCTCGGCATGGGCTCAAACGGCTTCGAGGTGCCTATGCACCAAGGTGGTTGGATCCTCTACATCGACCTTTGGTCGGTAATCTCTCCAGACACTGCGAATGCGGTGCTTCCTGAGGGTACCTATACCTTCAGCAACAGCCGCGACTTCGGCTGCTTCTACAACGAGTATTCGTTGGCTACAAACAATGTAGAGCAGGTGTTGGTTGACGGCGAGTGGAGATATCGCATCAAGGATATCCTCTTCCAGTCGGGAACTGTAGTTGTAACTCACACTTCAAAGGGTTACCTCATAGAGACTTCGGTTGTAACAACCACCGGCGAGGAACTCAACTTCGTTTACGAGGGCGCTATCGCATTCGAGGATCAGAGCGACGACGAGGAGTGGCAGCCTGCACTCGACAAGGATATCGACTTGACACCGTCACAGGGTTCTATTCGATTCTACGAGTCGTACACAAGCAGCAACTGCGACAACTATGTTATCATGCTCTTCAACACAGATCAGCTCACCGAGGACAAGATGCACCCTAATGTAGCGGGTGGTGTTCGTTTGGTACTCGACATCTACCCTGAGCTTGGCAAGGGCGTTACAGGCAGCTACCACATCGGTACTTTGTCGGACGACAAGTATGTTCTCAAGAAGGAGCCTTGGGTATACTACCCTGGCTGTTATTGGGGCACAATGGCTCTCGGTACATTTGTTGAGTATGTAGACACCGACGGTTCGGTGTTGTACAGCGTTGTTAAGAGCGGAGATTTGAATATCACCGATAACGGCAACGGCACATACACTATCGCAGCCGACTTCGTAACCGAGCGCGAGAAGAAGATTACCTGCAACTGGACAGGCTCACTCGAGTCATTCATCGCACAGTAATTTTTCCTATATTCGATAAAGAACTGCTCAATCGCACAATGATTGAGCAGTTTTTTTTGTGCAGATGAAAAATATTTCTCAAAAATGTTTAAATTTGCAACTCGATAATTCAAGTTACTATGGGAATATCACTTAATCGAACAAGCATTTTAACCACCTTCAAAGAGTATTTCTTGATGGCTATGGGTATGTTCCTGTACTCATTTGGTTGGATATGTTGTATCTTGCCTGCAAACGCTGCAGGTGGCGGAGCAACAGGACTTTCGTTACTTCTCTACCACCTCACGGGAGGTGCCATTTCAATTGGTACCATGGTGCTTATCATCAACGCCATACTCCTCATTATTGCGGGCTTTATAGTGGGTTGGAACTTCGGCATAAAGACCATCTATTGCGTGGTTGTCATGTCGTTTATTATGCACTTTCTGCAGGTGTGGTTTACCACCCCAGACGGTTGGGTGGCGCAGATTATCACCGTACGCGACGCTCTCACCGTACCTGAAGGCACCATTGTCGATCTCTTTAACCTGAAAAACCGACTGCTCTCCGCCATTCTCGGAGGTATCTGCTCGGGTGTCGGTGTTGCACTATGCTTCCAGCAGGGAGGTTCGACCGGAGGTTCCGATATCGTTGTAATGATTGTAAATAAGTTCTACACAATCTCTTACGGCAAGTTTATCCGCTACACCGACGGTGTGATTATCTCGTCAGCACTCTTCCTCCCTGATGTTGGTATCGACGGTGTAATCTACGGTTTCGTTATGGTTGCAGTATTCAGCTACACCGTGGATATGATTCTCTCGGGTAACCAGCAGTCGAGCCAGATATTTATCGTCAGCAAGGATTACAAGAGCATGGCCGACGCCATTAACAACGAGGCGAAGCGCGGTGCTACCGTAATCGACGCAATAGGTTGGTACTCTAAGGAGAACTCGAAGATTGTTATGTGCGTATGCCGCAAGCGCGACCTCGCAATGGTATTGAAGGTTGTTCGCAGTGTCGATCCCGATGCATTTATCACTATCGGTTCGGTAATGGGCGTATATGGCAAGGGTTTCGAGGCTTTGAACAAGGTTTAAAATCTACCTACACCATAAAAAAGAGAACTCGTTTGAGTTCTCTTTTTTTTGTTTGAGCAAGCCCTACTCTACTCCGCCTTCTCTGCTTTACTGCGAGGGATAATCAAGTTAAGAATCACGCCGACCAACGCTGCAAGACCGATGCCGCCAATGGTAAAGCTACCAATCGAGAACTCTGCTCCACCGATACCTGTTGTGAGGATAAGCGACGCAATAACCAGGTTGCGGGTATTGCCCATATCGACCTTATTCTTTACAAGGGTATTTACACCCACCGATGCAATAGTTCCGAACAGCAAGAGCATGATACCTCCCAAAACCGAGCCCGGGATGGTCTTCAAGAGTGCACTAACCTTGCCCAATACCGAGAACAATATACCGAAAAGACCCGCGATACGGATAACCGAAGGGTCGGCAATTTTGGTCAATGAGATAGCGCCCGTAACCTCCGAATAGGTCGTTACCGGAGGACCTCCGATAAATGATGCCGCCATACACGCCAAGCCGTCACCCAACATTGTGCGGTGCAGGCCGGGATCCTTAACATAATCTTTACCCGTAACCTCGTTTATGGCGTAGATATCGCCGATATGCTCAATTACGGGGGCTATAGCTACCGGAATCATAAAGATAACAGCCTCCCAGCAGAACTCGGGGCGTACAAATGCCGGCAGTGCAAACCACGGTGCTTCCAACACCGGAGCAAAATCGACCACACCAAAACATACGGCCGCAACATATCCCACAACTATACCCGCAAAGATAGGTATTAAGCGCAACAGTCCCTTGCCGAAGAGCGACACGGCAACCGTTGTCAATAGCGCAATAAGAGCAAGCGCCCAATTCTCCTTTGCCATATTTACGCCCGTACCCGCGAGCGACAAACCGATAAGCATAATCACGGGACCTACCACAACAGGCGGAAAAAGTCGTGCGATAAAGCCTACACCACGCAGACGAACAAGAAGGCTCATCACGCCATAGACAAGACCCACCGACACCAAGCCACACAATGTTCCGGGCAGGCCAAAAAGCTCGGTAGCCTTGATGATTGGAGCGATAAAGGCGAAGCTGCTGCCCAGAAACACGGGTACTTTACCCTTGGTTACGGCGTGGAAAATCAGCGTTCCGACACCTGCAGTAAGCAGTGCCACCGAAGGGTCCAAACCCACCAAAAGCGGCACCAGAACCGTAGCTCCGAATGCCACAAATAGGAACTGCGCACCCACTACACTCTTTTGGACAAGACCAAGATTGTTATTTTTCATTCGAGTTAGCGAATTAAGAATTTTACAAATGTACGATTTTTTCGACAATCGCGCTACCATTTTAGAGAATTATTCACTATATTTGCAGTAAAGAACTCTTAAAATACAATCTACTATGGCTTTACATATTATTGACCACCCATTGGTACAGCACAAACTAAGCATTATGCGCAACAAGGAGACCTCGACAATGAAGTTTCGCGAATCGCTCAAGGAGATTGCTATGTTGATGGGCTACGAAATCACCCGCGACTTTCCACTGACATACGAGGAGATTGAGACTCCGTTGATGAAGATGAATGCTCCGAAGATCTCGGGCAAGAAGGTTGTTATCGCCCCTATTCTTCGCGCCGGTCTCGGTATGGTCGAGGGCTTGACAGCGCTTATTCCGTCTGCACGCATTGGCCATATCGGCATGTATCGCGACGAGGAGACCTGCCAGCCGATATTCTACTACTACAAGATGCCTGCAAACAAGGATCGTATGGTGATTGTTACCGACCCTATGTTGGCCACAGGTGGTAGTGCTTGCGACGCAATTAAGCGATTGAAGGAGGATGGCTACAAATCTATTCGTTTGATGTGTCTGGTAGCTTCGCCACAGGGCGTTAAAGCCGTTCAGGAGCAGCATCCCGATGTAGATATCTACCTCGCAGCACTCGATGAGGGTTTGAACGAGAAGAACTATATTCTCCCAGGTTTGGGCGATGCCGGTGACCGCATCTTCGGTACAAGATAGCGGAGAATC
>JAFZDR010000098.1 GCA_017561105.1 Alistipes sp.
CTCGTCGTTCTCGCTTCCGAAGCCCGGAAGGAGCACGCTATCGCCATAGCCGCCCTCGACAGCTACCTCGAAAATCTCAATTTCTGGCTTAAAATAATTTTTCATACTCGTAACTGTTTAAGGGTTATTTAACTGTTGGCTTTGCTGTCAATGCGCTACAACCGTCGTAGTTGTCTACACCTGTCCAATCGGTCGTACCACCATAGATGTAGTTGAAGAAGTTCGACGCATCGAGAGTGTATGTCTTATACGCCTCGTCCTCAGGATTGTACTCACCCAACGCACGACCGCCAACCTGGCAGTTTGTAGCGAGTGTTGCAGTTGCACGAGGTGTACCCATAATCCAACCAACATTGGTGAGTCCGTGAGCGTTGATTGTGCAGTAGCTCTGCGCTCCGGCGATAGGCGAGAGAGTATCACCGACTATACCTCCGACGAAGGCTTTATCGTTTGGTACATCAATGCCACTGATAGATATATCGCCAGTGTTAATGAGCTGAGCATCCGAATTAACAACACCCTCCTTGTTCAGATGGCCAAACACACCACCAACATATAGCGAAGGAGACTTCAAGTTAGAGACTGTGATATTACCCGCGTTGTAGATATCAGATGTGATAGCACCTCCAGTGTGATATGCAACATATCCACCTACGGCAGTTTTAGTTGTTGCAATGGTTTTTGCACCTGTCTTATTTCCTACTGTGATGTTACCAGCATTATAGCACTGTGGATATTCACTATCCTTTACGATTGTAGATACCGACGAGCCTGCTATTACACCACTAACATAGATGTTTTTGAAGGTCTTACCCTCTGCGATGATGTCGCCATCGTTGGAGCAACCCTTTAAGGTGGTTACGCCTCCGCCCTTCCAGCCAATGTAGCTACCGAGACAAAGGTCCTCTGTTGCCGACGAACTTGGAGTGGTCACCATTGTTGCGTGGTTGTGGCAACCCAAGAACTCTACTAATGTCTTCTTTGCAGTGTAAGCTATATATCCTCCGATATAGAGATCGCCATTGGTGTGCTGTGCTCCGCAAGTAATAGTCGCCGTTTTGGTCAATGAGCAGTTCTTGAAGATTTGAACATTATCGGCGTTATCATTTGCGGGATAACCCAAGAAACCACTGATAACAGCATATTTCGAGGCGCTTGATTCAAATGAAGTTTTGTCAGTCAAGAGAATCTTACCGCTGAATTTGCAATTTGTCAAGGTCCACAATCCTGTACCATAACCGCCATAACCGCCAATTTGAATCTGGTCATTCTTGGTGAACTTACCGTGGATGTTAATCTCGCCCGCAAAGTCGCAATCAGTGCAAACAGTTGGAGCGGTGAACATTGAGTGGAAACCCGCAGTTTTCATCTTACCTGCAAATGTGTAGCCCTCGATAGGAGTAGCAACACCTGTCTCGAGATTCACATCGTAACCTACATACATCTTTGTAGTGGCGATGGTGTTGTCGATGGTCACGGTTGTACCATATTGAGTATATGCGTGAATGGCTCCGAATGCCAACTCAATATCCTTGTTGCTGAAATCCTTAACAGTCATAATACCACTTGAGATGCAATCCACGATATTCACAGGTACGAGTTTGTTCTTAATATTGCCATAACCATAGATACCGCCAATTACGCGAAGACCTGAATGGACAGCATCGGCAGCGACATTGTAGACAATGTTACCTGTATTCTTGCAACCGGTTATGTTGAACGGAACATTTAGAGTCTGATCAGCTGCGATATATCCCTGAGCCAAGATACCACCAATGTTTGTAATGGCTGCTACTGCAAGGTCGTGAACGAGAGTACCGTGATTCTCGCAGTTGATCATATTAGCCGAGGAGTTGGTAGCCAAAATACCTGCAAGGTAGGTGTTTGCTACAGAGCCCTCAATTGTAAGCTTACCATAATTCTTCGATTTCGAGATATCGGCTGTAGAGGCATATGCCATACCAGCGAGGTAAGTATTGCCATTCTTTGCATCAGCATCACTCTTTACAATGAAGCAACCTTTTGTAGCGTCAGTAGCCGAGCCATTTACGAGATTGCTGGTCTCCGTGTTAATCGAGCCCGAGATACCACCTGCACGATACTCCTGACCATTACCTACACCGTAGAGATAGCCACATCCCAAGTTTGTGAGGTCCGAAACCTCATTAGAACCGCTGTTCAAGGTGCCCGAAATACCACCAATAACGAACGTGTTGCGACGAATAGCTCCCTCGCTAACGGTGATGTCACCGTGGTTTGTACACTTCTTGAAGACCTTGATTGCTCCCGACACGTTTGAACCACCGGTCATAGCACCGAGGTGGTGAGCCTTGCTCTTTGTGTGCTTAGCGTTGTAGGTGAAGTTACCATAGTTCTCAGAGTCGGTAATCGACGAACCACCTGCAATCATACCGATCATTGCGCCACCCTTTACCGAGAAACCTGTCTCGTGAGCGTCGTTCCACATCGAAGTAACGGTTACGTTGATGTGGTTCTCGCAATTTGTCATTGTTGAACCGTCGAGGATACCAACCATACCGCCAAGGCAGACATCGTAGTAGTCACCGATGATGGTTGTAACATTGTGAGTAGTGTTGTTCACCTCTACTGCACCCGAAGTGTAGCAGTTCTCCAACTTACCGCCAATCAAGTGGTATGCGATAGCTCCCGACAACACCGAAGTCTGCTCACCGTGAACATACGACTCGGTCTCAACGATATTCACATCGGTAAGTTTCACATTCTTGATAGTAGCCTCGGTAGTGCCAAACAACGGAGCCGATAAACCCTTAATCTCGAAGTTACCACCATCGAATGTGAATGCGCCATACTCGGCGATGGTTGTCCACGCCTCGCCAGTCATATCGATAGCTGCAGTAACAACTGCCGATGTTGTAGGATTTGCAGCAAAGGCGATAAGTGCCTCCTTGCTGTCGATCTCGATAACATCACCCTCGGTAACGTTAGCGGTGAACTCGAATGGAGTGAACTCACGTACAACACCTGCCGAAACAGCCTTAGCCGATGTGTCGAACTTAACGAGCATCTTCTCACCCGATGTTGCAGTAAGGGTGGCCGAAACCACGCCATACTCACCGGCAGGAACTGCTACATAGATTGGCGTTGCAGTTGTGCCGAGTGCCAAGCCCTCGCCAAAAGAGAGAATTACGCTGTTCGACGCAGCATCCTTCAATGTCAAAGCACCTGTTGCGCAATCAACCTCGTAAGTACCTGCGAGGTTGCCACCCTCAGCCTCAACGGTCAAGCTCGATAATGTCACCGAGCCCGAAACATCGAAGCGGAGTGCACCTGCAAGGTGGTACATCTGGATAGCCTCGTTTGCGCTTGCTGCATAACCATACATCGGAGCTGCACCCGCTGCAAAAGTGCCCTCAACATACTCCTGCGATGCAGGGAATGTTACCTCGTTAGCCGAGGTTGCAGGGTAAACCACGCAGTAAGGGTGCTCGAGAGCACCTGCGAAGGTGAATGTTGCATTTGCTGCGCCCGCCTCATCTGTCGAGAGAGCGTTCGAAGCTACGCCATTGACCGAAATCTGGTCGTTTGCGCTCCAATAGAGCGGATAGACGCCGTCAGCCTTCTCGCCGAGCTGAGTACGCGACTCCTCGAGCGAAACAGTGATGGTGGTCTGACCTCCGACTGCTACGCCGAGGTCCTCAGTTACATCTGTTGTACAAGCAAAGCTTGCAACTAACACTGCAACCGCCAAGAAAAGTTTTGTCAAATTTTTCATAAGGTTTTAGTTTTTTGGTTTATTCAGTTGTTGCAAATTTACAAATAAATTTTCGGAATTTCAAAGATTATGCATGAAAAAATCGGGCAAGTTTCCTCACCCGATTCTCTCTATGCTTTAGCTAATGGCTAATGGCCAATGGCTAAAAGCTAATTAGTAAACCAACTCGTCGTTTTCACCTCCGAAGCCCGGAAGGAGTACACTGTCGCCGTAGCCGCCCTCAATAGCGACCTCAAAAATTTCAAACTCAGGTTTTAAGTAATTTTTCATATCTGTAGCTATTTTAGGGGTTATTCAATTGCTGGTTTTTCGGTGAGGAGTGTACAACCATCGTAGTTGGTCGATGTGCCCCAATCGGTTGACTCACCACTACCATAGATGAAGTTGTAGTAGTTCGATGCATCGAGCTTTGTAACCTCGTATGCCTCATCCTCGACATTGTACTCACCCAAGATTGAGCCACCCAGCTGGCAGTTCGATGCTACGACTGCACCCTCTGCACGCGCAGAACCCATAATCACGCCGACATTGTTGCAACCGAGAGCACTGACGGTGCAGTACGACTTAGCACCTACGAGGTTTGCAGTAGCATTACCCACAACACCACCTACATAGTAGTTAGAGGTAGAACCCTCAGGCTTATTTACCTCGATATCACCGGTATTTACATAGGTTATAGAGCCTGTAATTGCGTGATTATTTGCGCAACCTCCAATATAGTTATCGACACCTGTACCGCTGACAATAATCTTACCCGTATTGGCAACAATACCTGTTGAAGTGGCTGATGCATTTGGTGTTGTGAATACACCTCCGACATGGATATTTGCGTCGGTACTCTTAGCCTCTTTTGTTACGGTGATATTACCCTTGTTTACAACGTTGTTGTAGGTAGACTTAACATTGTATGCGCAGATACCAGCAACGTAGAGGTGGTCAGCCGAAGATACCGATACTGTGAGATCTCCGCTATTCGAGATATTAGTATAGGTATGTGCAGCATCGTTCGAGCCACGACCAATAGTACCCGAAATACGTGTAGGCTCGTCAGACTTAACGGTACCACTGAAATTCAAGTTACCGTAGTTGTGAATTTCAGATACGACATTAGTAACATATCCTGCAACACCGCCGAATGTAAATGGCTCCTCGTTCCAACCCGCATTAGGCACATTGAGTACAATGTTCATATCGGCATAGTTGTACAACTTGGTATGAGTACCTCCCGAGAATGTTCCAACCACACCACCGACACTTGTCCAGCCGTACTTCTTATTATAAGATGCAGTGAACTTACCGCCCATTGTGATAACACCATTCTTGGTATTGACCAAATTAGTAGCATTGGTTGTACCGCGACCGATAAGGCCTCCGATAGAGAAGTAGGTACAACCAGAGGTGCTAGTGCCGTCACCAATACCTGTCATATTTACGTCGCCATAATATGTGATAGGAGCGTCGTTTGTGTCGTTTGTAGGCTTACCCTCGTGGAAACCTGCGATGCCACCCATTAGCAAACCCTTCATCTTGGCTGTGTTTGTGACGGTGACAGGGGCCTTGTTTGTCAATTCGCTTGTGGCAGGCAAACGACCTCCGAAACCACCAACATAGAGCAAAGCGTCATACTCACCGGTAATGGTAACCGAACAGCCCTCGTTAGAGTTGCTTGAAGTATGCTGTGTCGAGTAACCGACAAGACCGCCGATACACAAAATAGACTCATTCTTAGCCATTATTGTCGAGTTTGCAGTCATCTTACCGCCAACATTGATTGCACCCTTAGAGTAGCAGTTTGTAATAGTCTTAACGGTCTTGTAGGCTACGACACCGCCTATACAATGGGTCTTTGCAGATGCGCTGTGCGCGTAGAATGTACTATTCAAAGTAATGACGCCCTCGTTGGTATTGTTTTCGCAAAAACCCTGCGACCAACCTACAATACCGCCAACGAACAGCTTGCCTGCATTCTCATCCGCAGCCTGGGTGTGTGAGATAGTGATAGCACCCTTATTGAGATTATTCTTTATGTAACGATTCTCAACATTGGTGTCTGTAGATGCAGTATTATTAGCCACAATACCACCGCAAATAATTGCACTAACAGAAGCCTCCGCAGTTGTAGTAATTGCGCCATGGTTCTCGCAAGCGTCGAAGTGCTGATCGGTATCACCATGACCAACGATACCACCCAAATACAAGCTGTTGGTTGAACCCTTGAATGTTACAGCGCCATAGTTTTTGCAGTTCTCGATAGCAGGTGATGCTGTATGTCCGAACACGCCACCAACATACGGATTACGAACCGGCTTATCCTGAGTTACAGCACCGCGGTTTACGCAATTCTTAACCAAGGTGTAGTTAGCGCCAAGATTACCAACGCAACCGCCCAAGCGGGTTGTCATAACTACCTCGCCCTCCTCGTCCGAAGACTCAGCCAAGAGGATGTCTGCCTTATTCTCGTTATTCAAGAAGTAGATTTCGGCACTTGGATTCTTTGTATA
>JAFZDR010000012.1 GCA_017561105.1 Alistipes sp.
ACATACGACAAAATCCAGAAGCAGCTCCATGAGTATGCCGAGCCTGGATATATGGAGTACAAGAGTGCTGAGTTGTTCATCAAGCACCTCGAGGAGCACGGTTTCAAGGTGGAGCGTGGCGTTGCAGGTATTCCGACCGCTTTTGTTGCGAGCTACGGCTCGGGCAAGCCGGTTATGGCGGTGCTTGCCGAGTACGACGCACTTCCTGGTTTGTCGCAGGACGCATCTCCAAAGAACAACCCTGTTGTTGAGGGTGGCTATGGCCACGCTTGCGGCCACAACCTTATTGGTACAGGCGCATTGTCGGCAGCAGTGGCAGTGTCGAAATGGTTGGCTGAGGGCCACCAGGGAACTATTCGCTTGTATGGCTGTCCTGCAGAAGAGGGCGGTGGCGGCAAGACCTATATGGTACGCGAGGGTCTCTTCAAAGATGTAGATTGCGCAATCTCATATCACCCTTCACGCCGCAACGATATCCTCAGCAAATCGCAATCGGCAAAGATCGGTATCATCTTCGAGTACGAGGGTAAGACTGCTCACGCGGGCGCAACTCCGTACGATGGTCGTTCGGCTCTCGATGCAGTCGAGGCGTTGAACTATATGATGAATCTCAATCGTGAGCATATCCATCCTGATTGCCGTATGCACTATGTTATCACCAACGGTGGTGAGGCTCCGAATATCGTACCTGATAAGGCGCAGGTGTATTACTACCTCCGTCATCCAAATCCTACAATTTTGAAGGATCTCTTGAAGCGTACATTGGCTGCAGCCGAGGGTGCTGCTATGGGTACAGGCACAACCGTTAAATATAGCTATGTGAGCGGAACCTATCCGGTCTTGCGCAATGATCACCTTGCTTATATGGCACAGCGCAACTTCGAAAAGGTGGGTGGTGTGATGCTTACCGATGAGGAGAAGGCCTATGTCAATGAGTTGTATCGCAATGCGGGACAGACCGGCGAGGTCGATTTTTCTAAGTTCGAGAAGGTTTTACCTCTCAAGGAGTATTCTATTGGTAGCGGTGGCTCTGATGATACGGGCGATGTATCGCAGGTGGTGCCACTCTGCCGCGTGCAGACTTGTGTAAGTCCTTTGACTTCGCACACTTGGCACTTCGCTTCAATTAGTGGCACCTCTATCGGAACCAAGGCAATGCTTAACGCAGCAAAGACTATCTGCCTTACCTTTATCGAGCTCTACAAGAATCCTAAGGAGCTGAAGAAGGTTCGCGAGGAGTGGGAGTCTGTTCAGGGTAAGGACTATAAGCACGAGTGCTTGGTAGGCAACGAACCTCCGGCACTGGAGTACTTTTACAACAAGGCAAAGAAGAGTCAGAAATAGCATCACATAAATAGTCTATCAATGAAACTTCTCATAGCATCATTTATGTTGCTCTCAAACATCGGTTTAGAGTGGTTTGATTCGCATTTCCATACCTACGATAAGATTCAAAAGCAGGTTTTCGAATATGCCGAACCCGGCTTTATGGAGTACAAAAGCTCGGAGTTGTTTATACGACACCTCAAAAAGAATGGCTTTAAGATTGAGCGAGGCGTTGCTGGTATGCCAACAGCCTTTGTCGCTTCGTTTGGCTCGGGCAAACCCGTAATGGCGGTACTTGCCGAGTACGATGCTTTGCCAGGCTTGTCGCAAGATACTACTCCACATAATAGTCCAATGGTTGAGGGAGGATACGGACACGCTTGCGGACACAACCTTATCGGAACGGCAGCCTTGTCGGCTGCTGTAGCAGTGTCGAAGTGGCTTGCCAAGGGGCATCAGGGAACAATTCGAGTGTATGGTTGCCCTGCCGAAGAGAGCGGTGGCGGCAAGACCTATATGGTACGCGAGGGGCTATTTGACGATGTCGATTGTGCCATCTCCTACCACCCAACGAGACGTAATCAAATCCTCCGTAGTCCGCATTCGGCAATGATTGGCATTCTCTTCGACTTCGAAGGCAAGACCTCGCACGCGGGCGCTACTCCGCACGAAGGACGCTCGGCACTTGATGGCGTGGAGGCATTGAACTATATGATGAATCTCAATCGTGAGCATATCCACCCAAACTGCAGAGTACACTATGTGATAACCAATGGTGGTGAGGCTCCGAATATCGTACCCGATAAGGCACAGGTCTTCTACCAACTTCGACACCCCGACCCCAAGGTAGCGAAGGATTTGTTGAAGCGCACAATAGCCGCTGCTGAGGGTGCAGCCTTGGGTACAGGTACAACTGTTAAACATACCTTTGTTTGCGGTACTTATCCAATATTGCGTAACTTGCATCTTGCTCGAATAGCACATCGCAACCTCAAAAAAGTGGGCGGCGTTATGCTCACCGACGAGGAAAAAGAGTATGTTAAGGTGTTGTATCGCAATGGAGGGCAAAAGAAAGAGGTGGATTTTTCGCGATACGAAAGTATCGTGCCTTTCCGTGAGCAATTATCGTCAGCTGGAGGTGGCGCAGATGATACAGGCGATGTTTCGCAAGTAGTACCACTCTGTCGTGTGGAGACTTGCACTAGCCCTATGACTGCGCACACTTGGCCTTTTGCTTGTATAAGTGGTACAACTATCGGCACCAAGGCGATGTTGAACGCCGCAAAGACCATCTACCTTACATTTGTTGAGCTCTATCAGAACCCAGAGGAGCTGAAGAAGATTCGCCAGGAGTGGGAGCGCGTGCAGGGCAAGGACTACAAGCATGAGTGCTTGGTAGGCAACGAGCCTCCTGCATTGGAGTATTTCAGAAATAAGGCTAAGCAGAGCAGTCGATAGATAGATAAAAAAAACAACAAAAGGGGTTGACACCGAAAAGTGACAACCCCTTTTTGTTGTAGGACTTTTGCTTAGAATGTCCACTTAATAGCAACGGTAGGAATTGCGTAGAAGCCTTTGTTTACAAAGTTGTTGGACAGCTCAACCTCGGTACCAACGCTCAAGTTGAACTTGTCGCAACCCTTGATTGCGTTGAAGTTAAACCACAACTGAGGCTCGGCAAGGAGGATGTAGTCTGTGCCCTGCCAAGCACGATGCTCGCGCCAAAAATCGATAAAGCCGATAAAACTCAAATACTTGTGCGCAAAGGTTACACCCCAAACACCTGTAATCTGGAAGTTGTGCATCGACTTGCTATTGTGTGGGATAAGCTTATAAGATGCGGTAATCGACCAAGTCTTCGAGAAGTCCTTCGAGTGACCCGAGTAAGTTGCACCAAAGAGGAAAGCATCGTCGTAACTCTTGCTTATGCGATCCAAACCGCCATTGTACTCGATGTGAGCCGATAACCAATTAACCTTCGAGTTCTGCCAGAAGTTCAACTCACGAGCAATCTCCCAATATGCACCTTGCACACCCTGGTTGTAGTTCATATCAACGAAGAAGAAGGTCGAACCCCACTTGTCGGGACGGAACATTTCGACAGTTGAGGTGAGAGCTGGACGAGCATCGGCCTTGTTTTCGCTATTGAGCGACTTGTAAGCGTGACGACCAAAGTCGTAGTGGAGCTGCATATTCTGTGCCTTTGCCGACAGTGTGCCGACCAACAAGATAAGTAGTAAAAATCTCTTCATAGTTATTTAATTTATCAGTGGAAAATCATTTGTGCCTTCATTCGTAAGGTTAACGGCAGAGGCGCATCGCCATATTTCGATTTTGAGGTCTGGAACTGCACGCCCCAATAGCTGCTGTTGTGGGTAATGCCTGCCGAGTAGGTGCTGGTTAGGAAGTAGGTGCTGTTGCCGTAGAAACCTACATTCTCGGGAATATCAATAGGTTCGCCGTTTGAGAACGCCTGCACATCCTCGACTATAATTTTTACGGCGGTTGCATCTGTAAAATAGGTGTCGTTCGCAACATAGAAACCCTGTCCTTTGGCGGTAAATGTCACCTCTACATAGTTTGGCATATCCTCGATATCTGCGACCACGCATCCTGTTTTGCTTGGGTTCTCCATAAAGTCTTTGGCTGAAAGATAGTGCTTTTGCTTCTCTTCAACGACTTGTGGGGTGGTGTCGAGTCGGTATGTTGCGATAGGCAGATACTGCCCACGCTTGAAATCAACACCAAGCACCTCTACATAGTTCTCATGAACCTCAATCACTGCGCCTTCAGAACCGTGAACATTATCCACGCGTGTTGTTCCGTCCGAGGTGATTGGAACACCGCACGATGGAATATGTACGCACCATCCCGACGATCTCTCGCTGTCTGTTTTGGTGGTGTAAATGTTGGCTCTATCCTGATATGTTTGTAGTTTCCATTCCCAATGCGAGTGACCGCTGAACCACAAGGTGTTAGGGTAGCTGTCGCAAAGGTCTTGAAGGGTAGCCAACTGCGTGCCTTTGAGCCAGTTACCCGACGGATAAATCTCGTTCAGATTGCCAGCTCTGTCGGGAAAGAATGGGTGCGTGAAGATAAAGCATCGTTCATTGCGATACTCCTCGAGCTTATCCTCCAACCATAAAAGGCTGCTCTCGAGGTAGATTGTCGAGCTGAACTTCCAACGCGACATGCCGAGGAAGAGGAAGTGATCGACCTTGCCGTTTATCTCTACCGATTTTTCGAATACTAGAGGGAAACCAGTATATTGAGTCCAAAGAGCTGTGTCGATGTGATCTCCACTGCTTGTACAGTCGTGGTTGCCGGTAACGGTATAGACCGGTATGTCGGCCTGAGAGGTTATCTCCTTGAACAAAGAAAACTCCTCCTCAGCTCCATTTTGAGAGATATCGCCACAGATGCAGGTCATTATAGCGCCCTTCGCTTTGAAGAATGCAAGAGCATCTATAAAGTCTGTATCAGGATAGATGGCCGAGCGACCAAGATGTACATCCGACAATACTCCAACGCTATAAATTGGTGCTTCGGACGAGTCGTTGCTCAGTGTCGATAGCTGAATTGCACCCTGGCGCTCTCCGTAGGCGTCGTAAATACCAATTGCCTCAGCACCGCGAGGCGCTATGTTTACATCGATAAAATCTTCGTAACGAGCAAGTGATTCCAAACTGAGAGTGCAGATAGACGAGAAGTTGACCATTGTCTGTCCGCTGCCTTTCTCGTAGATGAGAGTGTATGTGCCCGGGATGAATGAAGTGACTTCGATACTATTTCCGTCGAGCACCTCACCGATCACATTCTCCTCTATCGGTGGCGTAACTTCGGTATCGGCCGGCTCAAATGAATCGTCGGCAGTACAGCCCACGATAAACGTGGTCAAACCCAACATCCAGGCGAGAAACTTGCGGACTTTCATAATCGTATCGTTGCAGATGATTGCATTTCGAATAGCACCATTAGGACTATTCTACTGCAAATATAGCGATAATGCTTCAATTCTCGGTGCTTGTTACGCTCTTTTTTGCGAGAAAGATTTGTTTGACAGGCAATTGTCGGAGGAGTGATACCAGATAGCATCTTTTGCATATTGCAAAAATTATTGTATCTTTGTTCCGAATTGAAATAATTTTTTATTAACTATAAACACTAAAAACTATGTTCAAAGGACATCCAAAAGCCCTTTATGCCTTGGCTCTCGCTAACACCGGTGAGCGTTTTGGCTACTACACAATGTTGGCTGTATTTGCTTTGTTCCTCCGCGCTAACTTCGGTTTGGACGCAGGTGTAGCAAGTATCATCTACAGCACTTTCCTCGGTCTTGTCTACTTTATGCCACTCTTTGGCGGTATCTTGGCAGATAAGTTCGGCTATGGTAAGATGGTAACATTGGGTATCTCGGTTATGTTTATCGGCTACCTTCTCCTCTCGTTGCCTCTCGGTGGCGACACCTTGGCGATGATCGCTATGCTTGGCGCATTGCTCTTCATCTCTATCGGTACAGGCCTCTTCAAGGGTAACTTGCAGGTTATGGTTGGTAACCTCTACGACGACCCGCAGTACGCTTCGAAGCGCGACTCGGCATTCTCGTTGTTCTATATGGCTATCAACATTGGCGCATTGTTCGCTCCAACCGCAGCTGTTGCCATCAAGAATTGGGCAGAGACTTCGCTTGGCTTCACAGGCAATGATGCTTACCACTTCTCGTTCGCTGTTGCTTGCGTGGCATTGATCGTTTCGATGGTTATCTACTTTGCTTGCCGTAAGTGGTATGCTCATGTTGAGGGTGGCAAGAAGGATGCAAAGGCTGCTGCAGTTGTTGAGGATAACCTCACTCCTGCCGAGACTAAGGCTCGTATCGTTGCACTTTGCCTTGTTTTCGCGGTAGTTATCTTCTTCTGGATGGCATTCCACCAGAACGGTCTTACACTCACATTCTTCGCTGACGAGTTCACCGTTAAGGAGGCATTCGGCTTGCAGAGCATGGCATTCAGCGTTTGGAACTTGGTACTTGTTATCGTGGCTGTATACGCAGCATTCTCATTGTTCCAGAGCGAGGGTGCAAAGGGTAAGGCTCTCTCTGGCGCAGCTCTCGTAGCATCGGTTGGTTACCTTATCTACAAGGGCTTGAATGTAGGCGATGCATCGGTTGCAGTAAATGCTCCAATCTTCCAGCAGTTCAACCCATTCTATGTTGTAGCTCTCACACCTGTATCGTTGGCTATCTTCGGTGCGCTTGCAAAGCGTGGTAAGGAGCCTTCGGCACCTCGTAAGATTGCTTATGGTATGCTCGTTGCTGCAATCGGTTTTGCAATTATGGCAGTTGGTTCGATCGGCTTGCTCACTCCTGATGCACAGGCTGAGGCTGTTAAGGCAGGCGCAGAGGCTCCGCTCGCATCGGCAAATTGGCTCATTATGACCTACCTCGTGCTCACCTTTGCAGAGCTTCTCCTTTCACCAATGGGTATCTCATTCGTATCTAAGGTTGCTCCTCCAAAGTACAAGGGTATGATGATGGGTGGCTGGTTCGTAGCTACCGCTATCGGTAA
>JAFZDR010000099.1 GCA_017561105.1 Alistipes sp.
ACTCACTGTTTACAAAACGCTGTCGAACTGGTGGAGGAAGCGAACATCGTTCTCGAAGTAGAGGCGCAAGTCCTTAACACCAAACTTCAACATTGCAATACGCTCAACTCCCATACCAAACGCAAAACCCGAATATACCTTCGAGTCGATACCGTTAGCCTCCAAGACATTAGGATCAACCATACCGCAACCCATAATCTCCAACCAGCCGGTACCTTTACATACAGGGCAACCCTTGCCACCGCAGAGGTTACACGAAACATCCAACTCAGCCGAAGGCTCGGTGAATGGGAAGTACGAAGGACGCATACGAATCTGTGTCTTCTCGCCGAAGAGCTCCTTCGAGAAGTACAAGAGCGACTGCTTCATGTCGGCGAACGATACATTCTTGTCGATATACAAGCCCTCAACCTGGTGGAAGATGCAGTGTGCTCGGTACGAGATAGCCTCGTTACGGAATACACGACCAGGGCAGATTACGCGAATTGGCGGCTCCTGCTGCTGCATGGTACGCACCTGGATAGACGAGGTGTGGGTACGCAAGAGAACATCGTCAGCCGATGGCTCCGAACCCGCCTTCTCAACGAAGAAGGTGTCCTGCATATCGCGAGCAGGGTGCTCCATAGGAAAGTTCAAACGCGAGAACACATGGTTGTCGTCCTCGATCTCGGGACCGTCGGCTACGGTGTAGCCAAGGCGCGAGAAGATATCGATAATCTCCTGCTTTACGAGCGAGATCGGGTGGCGTGAGCCGAGCTGCTCAGCCGAGCCCGGACGCGACATATCGTCGATCTGCGGAGCCGAAGCCTGCTGGTTCTCGAGAATCTCGCGCTGCTCGTTAATCTTTGCCAAGATGCTGTTCTTCAATGCATTGAGTTTCTGACCGAACTCGCGCTTAAGCTCAGGCGCTACAGTCTTGAACTCCTCCATAAGGGCAGTCATTTCGCCCTTCTTACCCACCATTCGGATACGGAAATCCTCGATCTCGGCCAACGACTTTGGCGCGAAAGCCTCGACCTCCTGTGTGAGAGCTGCAATTTTGTTATTCATACCGGTAAATCTATTATTTTGTTTTTATTGTTTTCTTGCAAAGTTGCCCCAAAGGGGCACAATAGGCCACAAAGTTACACAAATAAACGGAAAACGGAAAACTTTTCGCATCAGTTTTCCGCTTTCCGCTTTTCGTTCTCTATTTTTTAGTATTTCAACCAGCGCCACAAATCGCGTAGCGAAGGTTTAGAGCCATGCATAAAGATGCCTATTTTGTAGATTTTGGCTGCACCCCACACGCAAACAACAAAGGTTGCATAGAGGAGCACCAACGAAGTTGCAATCTCCCACGCAGGGATGCCGCTCGGTATTCGCGCAACCATAACGATAGGCGAGGTGAAAGGTATCATCGAACACCAGAATACAACCGGCGAATTAGGGTCTTTCATAATCATCATCGTAACCACGAAAGCCACGATGATAGGGATGGTTATCGGTGTTGTAAGCTGCTGAGCGTCTTGTGCTTGATCGACACTTGCACCCACTGCCGCATAGAGCGATGCGTAGAGCAAAAATCCTCCCATCGTAAAGAACAAAACAAGGGCGATAATCATCGCAATATGACCCGTATCAAGCAACGACGAGAGTGCCGTCAGCATCTCGGGCTCGATATTCTGCTGCATAGCCAAAGCTGCAACATCGGCTCCCGCTTGTGCCTGATGCACGCTGTCGAGGATATTCTCAGGCATGAAGGCAGGCATAATAACCGCGCTGCAGAGCACCAACAATAGACCCCAAACCGCAATCTGCACCGCAGCGACAAGGGCTACACCGAGGATCTTGCCCATCAACATCTCGAATGGCTTGACGGTCGAAACCATAACCTCCAAGATGCGCGAGCTCTTCTCCTCGATAACACTCTGCATAACCATTGCACCATAGATTACGAGGATAAAGTAGAGCAAAAAGCCCAACAACAAGCCCATAAGCGAAGAGGCCATTGCCGACGAAGCGGCCGACTCCTTATCCTTATCGGTGCGGAGAGTTGTAAGGTGTACCGAAGCCTTCACTTTGTCTAAAATCTCGCCGAGGTTTTCGATGTTATAAGCCTTAAGTCGCTCGCTCTCAATCACATCTTCAATCTGCGAGGCGATCTCCTCCTCGAGCATCAACGACGACGAAGAGGTGGTATAAAGGCGGGCATCGTTCGGATTTTCGACAATGTTTTTACCAATATGGAGCACTCCAAAACTCGACTCGTCCTGCGAGGTGGCAACCAATGTGGTTGCGATATCGTCATTCGACACAACAAACACAACCTCGTCGTTCGACTCGAGGCGCGGAGCCACAATGCCACTCTCGTCAACCACCGAAATCTGGCGGGTTTCGGTATCGGCATACTCCATAATCAGAGCCGGAGCAGCGCTCAACAAAACCATCAACAACGGCATCACCAGCGTTGTGATGATAAACGACTTTTTGTATACTCGTTCGCGAAATTCGCGACCTATAATCAGACCAATGTTTCTCATAACTTGACCGGGTTTTATCCGTTTACTGCGCGGATGAAAATATCATTCATTGACGGTATTGTTTCGGTGAATTGGCGCATCTCGACCGCGTCGTTAATAAGCGACACCACCGAGCGAACATCCTCGTTGCGGGCAATATGTATTTTGAGCGAAGAGTAACCCGTTGTACTCTCCTCGCTTTCAATCACTTCGCATACACCCGACAAGCGCTCGACAAGAGCCTTGCCATCGCCCTTATACTGCACCGAAAAGAGGTTTCCGCCGTGCTCGCGACGAATATCATCGACCTTGCCTGAGAGGATATTGCGCGACTTGTTGATAAGGGTTATATGGTCGCAAATCTCCTCCACCGACGACATGTTGTGGGTCGAGAAAATCACCGTTGCGCCCTCATCGCGCAAGCGCAAAATCTCCTCCTTGAGAAGGTTGGCGTTTATAGGGTCAAAGCCCGAAAAAGGCTCATCAAAGATGAGCAACTCGGGGCGATGCAGAACGGTTACTATAAACTGAATCTTCTGCGCCATACCCTTCGAGAGATCCTCAACCTTTTTATCCCACCAACTCTCTATTTCGAGTCGTTTGAACCACTCCTTCAATCGTACCAATGCCTCGTAGCGTGACAAACCCTTCAGGCGTGCTAAGAAGAGAGCCTGCTCTCCCACTTTCATCTTGCGATAGAGTCCGCGCTCCTCGGGCAGATAGCCGATGCGGAAGATATCCTGCTGGGTTATCGGCTCTCCATTGAAGAGCACACGGCCCTCGTCAGGCAGGGTTATGCGGTTAATTGTACGAATAAGCGTTGTTTTACCTGCGCCGTTCGGACCAAGCAGGCCATAGACCGAACCTCGAGGTATCTCAATCGATACATCGTCGAGTGCGGTATGCGCCGAAAAACGCTTGGTTATATGTTCGGCAGTAATAATGTTGCCCATACACCTAAATTTTTTGATAAAATATACCGCAAATATATAAAAATTCTATTAACTTTGCATGGAATAGCGGAATTTCTTTACGCTTGTAATAGGAGAATAAAATTTACAAAATAACTTATAACTATGGGAAAGAAAACTGTTTTGGTATCGGGCGGTGCTGGCTATATCGGTTCGCACACAACTGTAGAGTTGATTAACGCCGGATTGAATGTTGTTGTTGCCGACAACCTTTCAAACTCGGATATGTCGGGTGTAGAGGGTGTTCGCAAGATTACAGGCGTAGATGTGCCGTTTATCAATGTAGATTGCTGCGATAAGGAGGCTTTCAAGCGCGAGGTCTTCGACAAGTATGAGTTCGACTCTGTAATCCACTTTGCTGCATATAAGGCAGTGGGCGAGTCGGTTGCAGATCCTATGAAATACTACCGCAACAACCTCGTTTCGTTCATGAATATCATCGACTTGATGCGCGAGACAGGTCGTCATAATATCGTATTCTCGTCGTCGGCAACCGTATATGGCGAGGCTGACGAGCTCCCTGTAACCGAGCAGACCCCACGCAAGCCTGCAACTTCGGCTTATGGCAACACCAAGCAGATGTG
>JAFZDR010000100.1 GCA_017561105.1 Alistipes sp.
GCCTCGGGACCGACCGAACCTCCAAATCCGATAGTTACAGCACCGCCCACCATAGAGGTCCAGCAGTTGTGGCCTGCAATGCGCGAGCCTTTGCTCGACATGGCATAGAGCACGCGAGTAACACCCTCCGAGATGTTGTCTCGAACTATAAACTTGACAAACAGCGTTGCCAAGATAATACCCATAGCGGGGTAAATCAGATAGAGGATATGGTAGGTATCCACATCGAACCAATTTACCAAACCGCCTTTGATAAGGTGCAACAACATCTCGAAGAGGTATGTTGCAACACCCGCCAAGGCTCCCACCACCACAGCGAGGATGAGCAACATCTGTCGCTCGGTCAAGCGCTTGGTTATATCGAGAAACCAACGGTAGATTTTCTCCCTATTATGGGCCTTTATGTAGTTGGAAGCTTCAATCATAAGTGTTTGGGCTTTTAGCCATTAGCTATTGGCCGTTAGCTCTATATTTCTCCGCCTGCTCGGCAATCAGCTCCTTGTCCTGGAAGTAGTTGATCTTCATCGCCTCACGAACATCGTTGAGGGTTGCAGCAGCGGTTGCGCGAGCCTCGGCTGTTCCCTTCTCGAGAATTGCATAGACCTCCTCAATCTTCTGCTCCCACTCCTTGCGGCGTGCACGGATAGGCTCCAACATCTCCTCCAAAACGGCAATCAAGAGCTTCTTACACTTTACATCGCCCAAACCACCACGACGATAGTGATCCTTCATCTCGTCGAGGTTCTTATAATCCGGCTGATACTTCTCGAAGTGCTCATCGCGGCAGAATGCGTCGAGATATGTAAATACGCAGTTGCCCTCGACCTTGCCCGGATCCTCGATGCGGAGGTGATCAGGGTCGGTATACATCGACATAACCTTCTGCTTAACCTCCTTCGGAGTATCCGAAAGGTATATGCAGTTACCGAGCGACTTCGACATCTTGGCCTTGCCGTCAGTTCCCGGAAGACGCATACATGCGCTATTCTCAGGGAGGAGGATATTTGGCTCGACCAAAGTCTTGCCGTATGTAGAGTTGAACTTATGTACAATCTCGCGAGCCTGCTCAATCATAGGTTCCTGATCAGCACCTGCAGGAACGGTAGTAGCGCGGAATGCGGTGATATCCGAAGCCTGCGAGATAGGATAGGTAAAGAATCCCACAGGAATACCCTGGCGCTGTGTAGTGTCGCCCTCGGCGGTGTTCTCCGAGAAGCCACGCAACTGAATCTCGGTCTTAACGGTCGGGTTGCGCTGCAAACGCTGTACTGTAACGAGGTTCATATAGTAGAATGCCAACTCGCACAACTCTGCTACCTGCGACTGGATAAAGATTGTCGATTTCTCGGGATCAAGACCGCACGAAAGGTAGTCCAATGCCACCTCGATAATATTCTGACGCACCTTCTCGGGATTGTCAAAGTTATCGGTCAAAGCCTGAGCATCGGCAATCATGATAAAGATCTTCTCGAACTCGCCCGAGTTCTGCAACTCCACGCGACGACGCAACGAGCCTACAAAGTGTCCCAAGTGCAAACGACCGGTTGGTCTATCGCCTGTCAATATAATTTTTCCCATAGTATAATTTGAATTTTCTTCGGTTATAGCGTGCACATACGCGCACAATTGCACAAAGATAGTAATTTTTTGTTTATACTCCAAAAAAATGCAAAATCGCAACCTCTCACCACGACAAATAGGTTCTGCAACGAGGATATACCGACATAAAAACAAATCGTCGAGCAATGCAGCCCGACGATTTATTTCAAACATAAGTATCTGATTACTTGAATGTAAACCACTCACCCCACGCGGTAATGACATAGTCGTAGGCGACATCCGCCAACTTGGCAAACGAGTACCAAAATGCCTCGCGATGATCGATAGTATGACCCATTTCGTTCTCATGACCCGTAATGACATAACGAGGATCGAAACCCTCTATTACCTTATCAATACGGCCGGTCCAGCAATTGACAATCAAGGCGTCAATCTTCGGAGCCTCATCCTTAACCGTAGCGAGCCACTTAAAGTTGCGCTTACCGCTCATATCGCCGGTGTGGCATACGGTATATTTCTCGGGTGTGGTAACTACATAGACATTATTCAGAAGTTTACCCTGGAAGCCCGGGAAGATTGCAACATTGAGTTTCTTGCCATTGCGCAGTGTCAAATCGAACTTCTCAACCTCTCCCTCGATGCGACGATGTGTTACACCCGCCTTATTCACAAGGATATTAGGGGTTGCCACAACTGGTTTGCCCGCTGCAATAAAGAGATCCGCAACATGGCTGTCAACATGATCACCATGATTGTGTGTAAGGAACATCACATCGCACTTTGCCACAATCTTCTGCACCAACTCGGTAGGCACAATCGGATCCTTATGGCCTCGGCAACGGCAACGCGAGATATCAAATGCGATAGTTGCACTCTTAGTGCGAACAATAAAGGCATCGTTATAGATTTTATAGACACGAACGCCACGCTTCATCGGCTTCTCCAAGTCGGCAAGCAACTTGGTAACGCGCGAATTTACGAAGTTGCAGAAGGCCTCCGAATTATCGTTTCGCGTATCGTGCAGCAAAGCGTCAAGATTGTAGAGCGTCAGTTTTCGCTCGATTGGAGCGCCCACCACAGGAGGGAAGGTATCCAACCCCTCATCCACCAACTTGAAGGCATACTCGCTCTGCGTTTGCAGATAGTAGTCGGGGTTACCGTGGAATTTGAACGACTTAGTCTGGGCCGAAACACTCAGCACCGCGAAGAGCGAAAAGGCTACGCCCAGAACAAATTTGACAGCTCTCATAATCGCAAATATTAAAGACCGAACTCAGCCTTGATAGCCTCGACAGCATCGAGTTTCTCCCAGCCGAAGAACTCAACCTCGCGCTCAACCTCAACGCCATTCTCGATAAACTTAACAGCCTTAGTATAAGGGCGGTTACCGAAGTGGCCATACGATGCTGTAGGCTCGAAAATAGGGTTCTTCAAGCCATAACGCTTAACGATAGATGCAGGGCGGAGATCGAACAACTTGCCGATGCGCTCAGCAATCTCACCCTCGCTGATAGAGAGCTTATTTGTGCCGTAGGTATCAACATATA
>JAFZDR010000101.1 GCA_017561105.1 Alistipes sp.
ATACTCCAACGAGTCATCGACAAAGAACTGCAACTCAGGAATAACCTTTACCTGGTGGCGCATACGGCGACCGAGCGCACCACGAATCAACTTATTCTGCTGCTCGATAACATCGAGTGTAGCCTGAGCCTTCTCGAATGGGAATACGCTGACATAAATCTTGGCGTAGCCCAAATCGGGCGATACGCGAACTGCTGTAACTGTTACAAGCACTCCGCGCAACGACTCGGCGATGTCGCGCTGAAATATCTCGGCAATATCGCGCTGAATCTGTTTTGCAATCTTCTCTTGGCGTGTATTTTCCATAGTTATACTATTATAATGCGTAATTAAATGTTTCCTTATTCTTAGGGAAGTCAGGTCGTTTCCACTCCCACTCCTTAAAGCCTGCTTTGCCTATACGAAATCCTATCTTCAACGACATTGTCAGGTTGTCGAGAGGCGAACGCAACGGTGTGAGATAGAAGGGGTTTTCGCCCGGTTTCATCTCCCAATCCAAGGCGTTATCGTAGTATTTATTTCTATTGCGCAGGATATCGGAGTAGCCGAAGTCGTATATAACGCGAACTCCAATCTCCACCTGTCCGAAGATAAGGTCGATACCTCCACCACCGCGCAGACCATACGAGAAGCGATTATCGCGCTCGCGACGGAACTCGTACTTGCCGCTTACAGGGCCCTCCAACGGTTTATAGCCCGAAGGGACAAGCAGCTCCTCGTTGCGGAACTTCGATGCAAAGTTGAACGAGAAGGTCGGTGCCGCCTCCAGATATATTCGCAAGTGCTTTTTGAAGAGGTAGGCGTGTGGTTGCCATACGATAGGTATCATAATCGAATTGAGCGTTCGGGTATAATACCTGTAGTCCTTCTTATTCTCGTAGTAGTAGGCAAACGGAGCGAACGAATATCCGCGTTGCAACAGCTCCACATCGATACCGAAGCAGGCTATAAAGCGCGGCATAGAGTAGTAACGCCACGACACACCAGCCTGGTATGTTCCCCATATTGCACGCATCTCCTGAGCAGGATATGGGCGTGAGGTTGCCATTCCCGATCCTCCAGTCAGGGCTATGGTATGTTGCGCAGCACTCTCGGCAGTCATAGCCACCGAGAAGGCGAACACAAGTAGTATAATCTTTATATATCGCTTCATCTTCATTCTTCTATTTGAGTGTGCTGGCGGCGCTCTTCAGACCACCCGACATTCCGCCAAAGCCCATACCTCCGCCGCTACTCTGCTGAGATTGACTCTGCCCGCTACTTTTCGCCTCGCCCTGCTTCTTCTTCCACTCCTCGTAGAGCTTATGCAAACGATCCTCCTCCTTATCGTCGAGCATCTTCACCAAGTTCTGCATTGTCATCGGCAGGAAGACCTTGTCCATATCGATATTTATCTCGAAGTCCCAATTCATCTTTGTGGTGAAGGTCTCTTCGCCTCTATCGTTAAAATAGGCCTCGGCACGCTCGGGTTGCAAGCCCGCGATAACATCGCCCGCATCCCACTTGCCATTGCCATTCTTATCTTCGATAATGCGCAGACGGACATCGCCCGGATTAACATAGTTAAAGCGGTATTTGCCCGTTGTTACATCCTTCAACTCCTGCAAGGTCTTGCCCGAGCCGTCGGTGAGCAGGATGATGTAGCGGTTCTTACCCGAGCCATTGACATTGAGCGATACGGTCGCAAACTTCTCAGGGTCATAGGTCGCAAAATCCATCACCGTAGAGTCGTTCTCATAACCCATAACATCGGTAATCGTCTTCTTAGGGATGTAGAGCTGGTAGTTGCTCTTCTCCTTCCAATCGGCCTTCACCATCCAGCGACACATATTCATCGTATCGCGCTCGAGGTGCCACTTTATCGGTGTCTTGTTTTTATTCTCATCCACAGCGACAATCTCTATGGCTGTAGTGTCCAACTTAACCGCAGGTGTGCCAAATGTTATATCGAAGCCCTTCTCAGGGTTTATCTCCTTACCCGCCGACACTTTCAGAGTAAACGGATTTTTGTAGTTCGGATCAACATACTCCTTACCCTCGGCCTTCGCCTTCTCTTTCTCCTTCTCGATGCGCTCGCGCTCCTTCTCCTGCTCCTTGGTCTCCACCAACTTCCAGGCGAGTTTCAATGGCTCGCGGGTCTTCGAGAGTTGTCGCAACGAGTCGTGACGGAAGTATACAATCTTACCCTTGATGGTATCGGGCAGCTGCTCCGCAGGAACATTAAACCACACCACCATGGTGTCGCGACCATTGGTCTGCGGATCGAGCAACACCTTGTCGCTCGGAATATTGTCGAACTCGAGCGAGTCGATACGCGGATAGTCGGCATTAAAGTAGAATATCGCCTTCTTCTGCTCGGGGCGCTGAGCATCCACCAATCGCTGATTTACAAACGCCTTGTCGGTAAACATGCGGAAGTAGAGCTGAGGCTCGGCGCTCGGATACATACGCAACGAGTCGAACCATATAGCAAACTCAGGCAGCTTGGCAGGGTTGTATACACTATCGAGCAAGCCCACCAAATCGGTACCCGGCTCGTAGAGTTGATTATCGTTCTTATCGCCAATGGCATAGACACGATAGTTCACAGGCTTGAGGTTCTGCGCAATGAAGATACCGTTATTCTGCGCTCGAGCTATCACATCGGGTTTACGATTAAAAATCGTAGAGTCGTAGCCCGGAGTCGAAGGTATCGAATCGGCAATATAGAACCATATAAATGTTCGGCTCACACTATCTGCCTTATACGAATCGGCCGTATAACCCGAACACATCATAGAATCGACCTTATCGCCCGTCGAGAAGACATAGCGCATGGCATTGAGCGGATTACCCTCGTTGTTATCGCGAATGGCCGAGCCGAGGTCAATAGCGTAGGTGGTATTCTCCTTTAAGGTGTCGCGAATGGTGATGACAATACCCTTGCCGCGCATTGTGATAAGCGGTTTCTTCTTCATCGCAGGAGAGGTAAACAGCTCCTTGTTCTGATCCTTAATCTGTACGAACTCGTTGAACTCGATATAGATCTTCTTCTCCTTGAAGTTTGTGGCAAAATTTCCCGGCTCAATCTTTACAATCACCGGTGGAAGAGTATCCTTAGGGCCACCTTCAGGGGTCATGATATTGGCACAACGCGAGAAGAATGCCCCGCTGAAGAGCAATAACACAACTATTCGTAACGCTATTTTTGTCTGTCTTGTCATCTTTCGCTAACTATTTTCTTCCGCATCCTCGGGAGTGCCCGCACTCTCAGGCTCCTCTATAATCGGAGGTCGCACGGCTGTTTCGGGTGCAACGATTGTCCACTTGTAGCCCTCCTTCGAGCCCTCGTTATAGCTGCCCGTCTTCCAAGTGTGGAATATAAGTGTCAAATATGTCGTCGGCAGATTTTCAGCCTTGGACTCGCGGTGCATATAGGCATACATCTGTGCTGCGGGATAGACCACAACCACAAATGCTGCACGGCTATCCTGATAGAGCGAGAGGTAGTTATTGCTTGACCCCTCCATTTCGTAAACAGAGCTCTCCGAGTCGGGCTGGGAGATCTTCTCTCCGCTCTCGATATTGGTCAAAGTCTTCGAGATAGCATCCTCGTACGAGGCCACGCTCCACTTGCTCGAATCTACATAGTAGAGATAGGCGTAGCACCCCTCGGCAGGCAACATATCCTTGCGCACCTCCTTGAGGGTCTCTGTAACCTCGCCCGTTGTGCCATCCACACTGCTCTCCCTCTCCATTACGGGTACCTCCTCGACAACCTTGATACACAAAGTGGTCGCCGTTGTAACCTTTTTGAAGCAACCCGTGAGCGAGAACAATACCACCGCCACAACTGCCATATTTCGAATCAACTTAATCATAAATCTTCTCTATCTTATCTGCCAACTGCTCCTTGCTGCACTGCAACAACTCGCAAAGTGGCGTAATCACAAAATCTCGCTCCATAATGAGCGGATGCGGCACCTTCAATCGCTCGCTCGCGATATGCTCCTCGTCGTAGAAGAGTATATCCAGGTCCAAAGTTCGCGAGCAGTATCGCTCACCGCTCTCGGCCTTTATCTTGCGCTCCTCGTCGCGGTTGCGACCAAGCAGGTTCTCCACCTCCTGCAGAGCATCGAGCAGCGGCTCAGCATCCAACTCCGTAGCGACCTCCCAGGCACAATTTGTAAAGAGCATCTCGCTCTCGAAGCCCCAGGCGCGGCTCTCGTAGTTCTGCGATCTTGCAACAACCTCGACACCTCGCTCGGCCAGCAATCGCTCCGCCTCGATAAAGCGGGCTGCCGTATCACCGACATTTCCACCGGCCAATATCGTAGCGCGATGTACCATTACTTGCCGAAGTTTATATATTTACTTGTCGAGAGGGCAAACCACGACAATACAATGCGCGGATCGCCATTCTGACGCAATCGGCGTACAGCCTGCTCCAACAACTCCAAAATAGGCTCGATATTCTCCGAACCGATATAAGGCGAGAACTTCTTGCAGAAATCGGCCTCCTCGCCCCAAAGGTACGACACCTCGGCCACGCCCGCGTGGGTGATGTAGGCCTCGCGCAACAATCGCGCAAAGTCGGCACACAAGCCCATCTGTCGTTCGCGCGACAACGCTGCAACCTCGTCGGCCCAAGCCAAGAGCTCGAGGTGCTTATTGAGGTAGCAGTGGCGCATCATCGTGCGGAAGAGGTTGAAGTTCTCGTTGCGGATATCATCCTCCTCGCCCGAGAGTATCTGTCGCAGCTGCAACAGATCGCCACACGCCAAGCGTGCCATATTGCGCACCTCGGCATCATCGGTAATGCCCTGCTTGTAGATCTCCGATATCAAATCGACCTTATCCAGACGAGGCACGGTAACCTCCTGCGTACGCGAGAGAATTGTACCAAGGATCTTGTCAGGTTGCTCCGCCACAAGGATAAAAACGGTATCCTCCCACGGCTCCTCCAAGATCTTCAATATCATATTTGCTGCTCGCTCATTCATCGTCTCGGGCAGCCAAATAAGCATAGTCTTATATTTCGACGCAAACGACTTGAACGAGAGTTTGCGAATCATCTCCTCCGCCTCGCGCACCGCAATAGCACCCTTCAAGGTCTTGCCCAAATCGAGCGAATCGTACCACTGCTGTGCCGAAAAATAGCCATCCGTACGCTCAAACAACGAACGGAACTCATCTATAAAATCGCTTGCAACCAAACCATTTGTCGGCTTCTTACCCTGCTTGTTTACAGGGTAGACAAGGTGCAAATCGGGGTGAGCAAGTTTCTCGATCTGTCGGCACGAAGGACACTCTCCACACGAATCGCCATCGTGGCGGTTGGTACAATGGAGATACTGCGTATAGGCCAAAGCCAGGGCAAGCGTACCCGAGCCCGCCGAACCCACAAAGAGTTGTGCGTGGCTGATGCGGCCGCCATCAACGCCTGCGGCAAGTCGCTTTTTTAAATCGCCATGACCTATTACATCGCAAAATCTCATAGCTATCTCCTTCTTAAAATGTGGTTAAACATCGCCTTCAAATCTATCTTCTCGCGCCATACCGCATAGGCCAAGTATAGAACGATAAATGCGGTCGAAAGCGTATAGTGCAACGCCTCGTTTGCAACATCGAACTGCTCCGACACAAAGAATATCACCAACGCCAGCACTATATACTCCACCATACGACCAAACTTGTATGGGGTTGGATAGTAGATGCGGTTGAGTATAATACTTACTGCCACCATCACTACCTCTGCAGCAAAGCGACTCCATGCGGCGCCGTAGTAGCCAAATGTTGGTATCAGCAACACTCCGAAGCCCACCGAGCAAAGCAGACCCGTGAGGGTAATCCACAGCGCAAACTTGGTCTTCTCCTCGCGTTTATACCAAAACGAGAGGTTGAGCCAAACGCCACTCAGGATATTTGCTCCGAGCACCACAGGCAGAATATGTATTCCCTCGCGGAAGTTACGACCAACAATCAACGCGAAGATGTCGCGATAGAGTGCAATGGCGAGGAAGATAAACATCGACACCATCACAAAATATTTCAGTGCCGCAGCATTCATCTCCTTGAACTCCTCCTTGCGGAAGTTCGAGAGGAAGAATGGCTCGGCCGCCAGGCGATACATCTGAGTAAAGAGGGTCATCACAACGGCAATCTTGGTAATTGCACCATAGATACCGAGTTGCGCCAATGAGCCTTCAGGAACGAGGTACTTGATAAGCTGGCGATCGATAAACTCGTTTGCCGTACCCGCAATACCCGACAACAAGAGTGGCAACGAGTAGGCAAAAATCACGAGCAACTGCGCCCAATCAATACGCAAACTAACTCTGCCCGACGCAACCACAACTGCCAGCGTAGTAACCACGCTCGCCACAAGATTGGCCACAAAAGCCCAGCCCACGCCAAACTCCGAATCGAACAATCCGAACGCCCAGAA
>JAFZDR010000102.1 GCA_017561105.1 Alistipes sp.
CATAACAGACGAGCCTCACCCTTGCTCAACTCAGGAACAGCCGCCACCTCGATGCGATGGTATGGATTAGTGGTTTCGCACAACTTACCAATCATCGTGAGCTGCAAAGCATCAACATAATCCACCTTAGGTTGTTTCTTTGGTGCTGCCGATACCGACACAACCAACATTGCAGAAACTACTGCTAAAAAAAGTCTTTTCATACTAATTAGATCTATTAAAAAGGCCCACAACCTAATCGTGGAATGGTGTGAGCCTTACTGTAAAACGATGAAATATATTACTTAATCTTGTGCTTCTTGAGAATCTTCAAGATTGGCTTCTCGATAGCCTGAGCCCAACGGTGGTAACCATAAGAGTATGGGTGAGTACCGTCAGCAGAAGTAATGTGGTCAGTACCTGTCTGGTTAGGAACATTTACGAAGTAAACATTCTTGTACTCCTTAACAACCTGTGCCAAAGTCTCCTCCACGAAGTCGATACGATCCTGCTCGCGCTTGTCGTAGCGTGGCTGGAAGTTACGATGCTCACGATAGATGGTGTTGAGGAAGATGATAGGGATATTAGGGCTACCCTTGCGTACAGCCTCGATAAACGGACGGATACGAGCACCGATAGTTGCGATGTTAGGGTTCGAGAATGCGTCGCAAATCAACGCATCAGCCTTAGTAGCACCGAATACCTCACCGAGGTATGGCTGCAACTTACTGTTACCCGACATACCGAACGAGCAGAGATGCAAGTTGGTCGAACGCGACAAAAATGCCGGCCAAGTCAAGCCCGCACCCGAAGCACACGAACCGTGAGTAAAGCTCGAGCCGAATACTGCGATGTTGTACTTGAATGGGTTAGGCAATTTCTCGATTGAAGCACCCTTGTTTACACCTATCTCGAGAGCTGTAAGCTCCGAATAGAGAGGGAGATAGATAAGGCACTCCTTCTCGCCCTTAACCAAGCCGCGGATGATAGCCAATGGCTGCGACAATTTATCCAAGGTCTTTGGGCTTGGAGCAATCTTATGAGCCTTTGATGCAGCCCAAGTCCACTCACCCGCAGCATCCTTGATAAAGAGGTTAAAACCGGTTGTAGTTGCCAATGGAGCGTATGGACCCCAAGTGCTTGCCTCACCATACTTAGCCTTTACATAGATCTCCGAAGCATCGGTCTTGAAGGCGATAGCCAAACCTGAAGCCTGCTTGAGCAACTTAGCCTCAGTCTTTGAGATACCCTCTACATTTGCAACCTCTACACGGTGGTAAGGGTTGGTTGTCTCGCACAACTTACCCACCATTGTGAGCTCGGTTGCATTTACATAGTCCACTTTTGGAGCCTTCTTGCCCTGTGCCGACACTGAGAATACCATTGCAGCACAAGCCATTACGATCAAAAATCTCTTCATAATAGTGTTTTTTTATTGGTTAATTTATAATTGAGTATTTTTAGCAAAAACAGGGTTGCCCAGAATAGGACAACCCCTCAACCTAAATGGTGATAATTATTTCTCCAACTCATTCAAAATGCGCATTGCAGCATCGAGAATAGCGGTATCATCAAGCGTTACAACGCCACCGTCCGGACCCTGCTCGAAGTGAACACCTACCGAACCCTTTGCGTCAAAGTGCTTTCCACCAAAATAGTTACGCACTGTCTCTACATCAAGACCTAACTCGTCTGCAATACGCTGTGAGCTGCCGCTTGGAAGTCTATCCTTAATACGGCGCAATTCGTTAAATGTGATAATCATAGAACTCAAAATTTAAGTGTTATTTCTTTGATTGATTGTTTTCGCACTACTAAATTAAGTCATTTTTCTGAAACTACAAAATTTTCAGCCAAAAATTCTCGTATTTTTATCGAAAATCTATCAATTCAAATCCTTTGTAGAGCTCTTTGTCGAACTTAGGAAGGGAATTAACACTCTTTTTGCACTCTTTTATCTCGATCTCCACAGCACTCTGTCCTGTGCCATACTGCACCTTTGCTATACTCTGGCCATCTGCGGCTGTCAGGATACGCACAACCTCGCCACTCTTCTTGGGTGTAAGCTCCACCACAACTCGGCCGTCAATCGTCTTCTCGACGATATCGTAGTTTGAAGCCACCGTCGAAAAGCCGTTCAACGGATTGAGCAACTTCTTCTCGTAGGCGTCGGCACGGTCGATAACGACCTCTTTAGCCGCCTTGCGCACCTCATAGCGGAGCGAATCCTCCACATAGACCTCCGTGTCGGCAATACGCATATAGGAGCTGTTGCCCGCCACTTTGAGTTCGCCACGCCCATCTGCACCACCACCTCGCAACACAAACGACAATGCATAATTACCCATTGACGAATAGTATCGCGATATACGCTCCAAGCGGTTGGCTCCACGCTCGTCTGCCACCGCCAAAAGCGTACTACCTAATAGTAATATAAGTAATAGTGCTCGTTTCATAGCTCTACTCAAGGCCCAAGTCGCGCAAGAGGTTATCCAGCGACTCCATATCGTAAATCTTCACATCGCGCGGTTTCGAGCCGTTTGCAGGGCCGATAATACCCGCCTGTTCGAGCTGACGTGTGATGCGGCCTGCACGGTTAAAGCCCACATTATAGTAGCTCTGAATTGATGATGTCGAGAATCGGCCACTCGCTACTGCGTCGCGTGCCACATCGGCAAACAACTCGTCGAAGCGCATTGGTGCACCACTCTCGCCACCGAAGTTTGGCTCCGAGCCTACCGACGCCGAGCTATCCTCGTAGTCCGGAAGGTTGTAGGTGCCACTCGGATATGGGAATGGTTGCTCGGCAATATGCTCCACGATATCGCGCACCTCAGGTGTATCGACAAAGGCGCACTGGATACGGGTGAGCTCACCTCCATTCGACATCAACATATCGCCACGACCGATAAGCTGGTTTGCACCAGGCTGGTCGATAATTGTTCGCGAGTCGATCATCTGCATCACGCGGAATGCGATACGCGCAGGGAAATTGGCCTTGATACCTCCGGTGATAACCTTCACATCAGGACGCTGTGTCGCCACGATGAGGTGAATACCGATGGCTCGCGCCTTCTGTGCCAAGCGCATAACAGGCTGCTCAACCTCCTTTGCGGTCATTATCAAATCTGCAAACTCGTCGATAATAACCACAATATACGGCATAATATCGTCATCGACCTTGCGCTTACGCACCATATCGTTGTACTCGACAATGTTACGCACACCCACCTTACCGCACTTTGCAAGGCGGTTCTCCATCTCTATACAGAGTGAATTGAGGGTATATACTGCCTTCTTAGGATCCTTGACGATAGCCTCCTCCTCCGATGCCATCTTGGCGAGGTAGTGCTTCTCCAACTTCGAGTAGAGCGAGAACTCCACCGTCTTAGGGTCGATAAGCACGAACTTCAACTGCGAAGGGTCCTTGCGATAGAGCAACGAGGTGATAATGGCATTCAAGCCCACCGACTTACCCTGACCGGTAGCACCCGCTACAAGCAAGTGCGGCATTTTTGCCAAGTCGAAAACAAAGTTCTCGTTCTGGATAGTGCGGCCAATAACGATTGGCAACTCACCCTTATAGCTTTGGAAACGCTCCGACTGGATAGCCGAACGCATCGACACGGTCTCCTTATTGCGGTTTGGAACCTCGATACCGATAGTTCCCTTACCAGGAATTGGGGCGATGATACGAATACCGAGCGCCTTCAACGACTGGGCAATATCGCTCTCCAAGCCCTTTACGCGAGCAATCTTCACTCCCGCCTCCTGCACTATCTCGTAGAGGGTAACGGTAGGGCCGATAGTTGCAGTCATCGAAACGATAGGCACTCCAAAGTTACCCAAGGTTTCCTCGATGCGCTGCTTATTCTGCTCGATCTCGTCGTTCGACACCTCCACACCATTCTCGTAGCTGTAGAGATAATCAACCTTCGGGAACTCGTAGTCAGGAGTGCTGTCGGGATTGAATGGACGATGCTTATCGACCTCCTCCGACGAGAGCTGCTCCTCGGTATGCTCGTAGACCTCCACAACATCGATATTCGACTTTGGCATCTCGACAATCGGCTCAGGGGTCACAACTGGCTCATCAATATCCTCCTCGGTGCTCTCCACAACCTCTTCCGTAACCTCCGCGATAGGCTCAGGCTCGGTTACTGCAGGTTGCGGCTCAACAACGGCAGGTTGTGGCTCGGCAGATTTCTCCTTCTCCGCACCAATAATACGCACCTTATCCTCCGCCTCGACTGCGTCGCTTGCACGCTGGGTCTGCTCTTGTGCCTGCTCCTTGCGAGCCTTGCGCTCCTCGTTCTTGCGGGCAACAAAGGCCTTCAACGACGAGAATACATCCTTGCTCTGCTCCATACCGCTCTCGGTAGTGCGCTTTACAAAGTCGATAAAGTGGAGATTTATGATTACACCTGTCAATATCCAGCACGCCACAAGCACAAAGATTACGCCCATTACGCCAATCTTCGCCTTGAGTACATCTACCACCGCAATGCCGTACTCGCCGCCCCAGCCGCTACCAAAGAGGCCGTCAGCACCCGTAACGAGTCCGAGGGTGAGTGAGCCGCAGATGGTTACAAGCATAATAGACAACGCTGTACGCCACAATACGCGCGAACGCTCCAAGAGCAAGAATCCGCCAAACAACATTCCGATAACGGGGATAAGCACACCGAAAAGGCCGAACGACTTACCTGTCAAGCCGTTGGCAAGCTCTGCACCCGTGCCACCGCACACATTGTTGATCGTTGCAGCAACACCCATAGGGTTATTCTGAAGAACTCCGAGGTCGTTGCGCCACGAGAAAAGGTGAGCCACCGCTGCCACAAGCACATAGAGCGAGAAGAGCACCAATAACAAGCCCGCAACCCAGCAGATAGTCTCCCAGGTGGTACGAGTACCGTCGCTCTCTCGGATATCCTTCTTTCGTTTTGCCTCGCGTTCACGGCGTTTCTGCTCCGCACGCGATAGATCTTTATTACTCTTGCTCATATATCTCTGTTTCTCTTATTATCTGTTTTGAAATGCCTTAGCTCGCAGCTTCTCGCGATAGTTCTCGTCTGCGAAGGTCAGAAAGCGGTACTCTGCCGTTGCTCCCTCCTCTGCGCGGATGTTGTACTCATCGAGGAGCGTCGCAACTCTGCGTGCTACAGCCTCCGACGAGTCGATA
>JAFZDR010000103.1 GCA_017561105.1 Alistipes sp.
AGTATATCTCCCGCTTCGAATAAAGAACTCGCGTATGAAATAGTAGAAAAGGGAGGACTACTAATTACCGAGTATCTCACTGCGCCAAAAAGTAGAAATGATTTAATAGCTCGTTATCAAGAGCGAGATAGGTTACAGGCTTTGTATAGTGATTGCGTTGTTCTCTCAGCAAGTTACGCTCCAAACGACAAGGGACTTGATAGCGGTTCAAGGTTAGCTATGGGATATGCTTATAATTATGATATTCCTCGTGCTGTAATTTACGATCAGTCAGAATGTGATAATCCAATGTATGATTTAAATAGACAATATATACGGGAAGACGAAAGCGTTATTGTCGTAAATGAGCAGACAATGCGTAAAGATGTAGAGCGCATTCTAAGTAGGCATAAAAACACATTATTCTAAATTGTTATAAAGTAATGAAAAAAATATCCTGTATTCTCCTTACCTTGCTGTTATTGGGTGTGCAGCAGGGAGTTGCTTCGGAGAAGCGAGAGGAAAACAAGAAGAACACCTCAAATAAATTGAACAGACAAGAGAGAGCCGAGTTGCAAAGACAATACGAAGCTGCTGCTAAAAAGTTCATATCGGCAGTAGATAATGGTAAATCTTTGAGCGAAGGTAAAATAATTCAGGATATCAATATCGTTGCAGTACACGAATTTCTCCAAAACGAGGGATATACCCCTGAGTGGAGAGAAAATGGTGATACAAAATGGCTTACTTTTAAGTATGAAGGTCAGGGTATGTTTGTTGCAGTAGATAAAGATTATGTGCGTATATTTACAGGCTTTGACAAACTTACGCCTTTTATTCTGAATCATACAAAACAAAAGGCACTTTCAGATGTAGAACTTGCCCATATATACATAACTTGTATGGAGTTATCAAATTACTTTAAGGTGTTAAAGTTTAGGTATGATACTGAGGATGATGTGGCATATATGACCATAGAGGCATTTATGCCTTCAATGGCACTCTTCAAACACTATTTTGCCTTCTATGCAAGGGCGCTTAAAGTCGCATCAGATGAGTTCAAGAAGAGTCTAAATGAGAAATTAGGTATCAAATAGGAATTATCGACACTATCAATCGCCTCGCAGTTTGTTCTGCGAGGCGATACCTTTAATTACCAACTTAAGTAGCGGTTATTCAAGATAGGAGAAAATAGGATTCGCACCTGCGGTGCTAAATAGGAGTGGATAGGATTGGTTGTGAGATTGTATCCTATTTAAGGACTGAAAGTTCGTTCCTAATAAGTAGTCGCAGACTACGCCTCCTATTAAATCCTATAAAAAGCTAAACGCCACTCTCAACTCTCAACTATTCAGATTTCTCGCCTTTCGACATGTGTTTGCTGTGTTCGATGGATTGCAGGGCGAGATAGTGCGAGCCGTAGTCGAGCAAATTCTGCCACTCTGTACGGAAAATATCGAGGTGTTCCTCCTCCTCGGCGGACATCTCCTGAAAAATCTTGTGCGTTACGGCATCGTCCTCAGCCGAACATAGGCGCGCATACTCGTTGTAGTGGTCGATGGTGCTCTGTTCCAACTTGCAGGCGAAATAGAGAGCCTCGACGGGCTCGTCAATCTGTCGTGCACGCTCCGAAGGGTTCATATCGACCTTGCCGTTCAGGAAGAGAATACGCTCGGCAATATGCTCGATATGCTCCATTTCGGCTATCGATATACGACGCATAAGGCGTGCAAGGTGTTCGTACCCCGCATCCTCGAAGATTGTATGAAAATAGATATACTGCAAGGTTGTCGAAATCTCCTTGCCAAGTGCATCGTTCAGGCGTTCGATGCTACGCTGATACTTAGAAGTCTGCTCCATAACATTAACTATTACGAAGCAGACTTATATGCAAAATGAGTACCAAACGAGTGGCTAATCCTCCTCGTATTCGAGAATATCGCCGGGCTGGCAATGGAGTTCGTGACAGAGCGCCTCAAGCGTAGAGAAGCGTATCGCCTTGCCCTTGCCGGTCTTCAAGATAGAGAGATTTGCGGGAGTTACCCCTATTCGTTCCGATAGCCGTGTCAGAGTCATTCTGCGACGCGCCATCACTGCATCAAGTTTAACCTTTATTCCCATTTTTTAATGCCCATTTTTTAGTTCCTAACCCATAACATTTAGCGAAGATAGCCCCTTTTTGACGATTATCCAAATTTTAGAGCAACTATTTGAATGTGTCAAATGTTGCTTCAAAGTGTTGCAAAACTCGCTTTTAAGGGCTTTAAATTGTGAAATATCACAATATCTGCTACCTTTGCAGTGAATTTGTAACCACAGACTATGGGGCAGAAAGCAAAATATAACTTTTCGGTTTCGACAGAAAATGTTGATTTTACACTCCACGCAAGCATAGAATCGCTCTGCGCCGATATGTTGTCAGTGGCAGGAATGGATGCTCGCAAGAATGGCATCAGTGCCGACACTCTTATGCAGCAGGGTCGCACCTGGGTGCTATCTCGTATGGCAGTCGAGTTCGATCGTATGCCCGAGCAGTTCGAGAACTTCGATATTGCCACCTGGATCAATCCTCACACCTCGCGTCTGCTCTCGACTCGTAACTTCGAGTTGCTTGATGCCGAAGGCAAGCAGTTTGGTCGAGGTGTATCGCAGTGGTGCGTAATCGACTACGAGAAGCGTGCTCTTGTGTCGTTGGAGGAGGTCGAAAATCTCTTCGACCCTAACTACTATTGCGATGAGCCTTCGCCATGTGATGCTCCACGCAAGATTCGCGGCATTGTTCCAACCGTAACACGCCAGCGCCAGGCTGTATATAGCGATATCGACTTCAATCGCCATGTGAATACAATGCGCTATATCCGTATGATGCTCAATACCCTACCGATTGAGTATCTGACCGAAAATCGCCCATTGCGCCTCGATGCCCACTTTGCAAACGAGTGTAAACTCGGACAGATGCTCACTATCAATTACGAGCAGCGCGACAATGTTTCGATGTTCGAGATTCGCAACGAGGATGCCGTAGCCTGCACCGCAGCAATCGAGTGGAGATAGATTTAGACGAGAGACTAAAGACGAGAGACGAGAGTTTCTCGTCTCTCCTTTTGCAAAAAGAAATGCCGAGCAACACTGCTCGGCATTACCTTTAATTGTCAATTTTCAATTATCAATTCTATTTCTCAGGACGCATTACGATATAAGCCATATTGTTGTCGGCCAATACCTTTGCTGCGAGAGCCTTCAAATCGTCGTATGTAAGCTCCTCTACAGCCTTCTTGTACTCGGCGATGAAGTCCATGCCGCGATAGTTGTAGCTGTCGAGGTAGTCAACCCAGTTGTCATTCGACTGAATCTGGTTCTCGTACTCCTTCAAGAGGTACTTACGAACCTTCTCTACATCCTCAGCCTTAGGGCCCTTCTCTGCGATATCCTTAATCTCCTTAACAACGATCTCGCTCAACTCGTCAGCCATCTGCTCGTTAGTGTCGAACAATACGATAAGCTGATACCAAGGCTCGTAGTCTGGGAATACACGACCGCCAACGCCTACGCTGTAGGTACCACCCTTCTCCTCGCGGATAGAGATAGTGTAGCGACCACGGAGCACCTGCGAGAGAACAGCCATTGCCACGCGATTCTTCATTGTGTAGTCGATAGGACCTGTGTAGATACGGGTCAAACCAACCTTTGGCTGCTGCATCTTGGCCTCGAAGTCGTTTACAACAACACCCTTCACTGCGCGAACGCCATCGTCAGCCTTCTTGGTGAGCTTCTTCGATACAGGGAGCGAACCGAGATACTTCTCAACGAGTGGCTTCAAAGTTGCCAAATCTACATTACCTACAATATAGGTAGTGAAGTTTGCAGCATTCGAGTACAACGCCTTGTAGATAGGCTCAACATGCTCGAACTTAACCTTGTCGAGAATCTCTGGAGTGAGCTGCTGACGGCGGAAGTGGTTGCCGTAGAGAGTCTTCTGGCGCTGGAGACCCGAGATATAATCAGGATCCTTCTGGATATTCTCGATGTAAGGGCGATACTGGTTCATAATTACATCGTAGTCGTCCTTCGAGAAACGAGGTGCTGTAAAGCGCAAGTAGATCAACTGCATAATAGTCTCGAGATCCTTTGGAGAACCGTGACCCACAACGCCCGACATATAGTCATCTACATCAACACGTACATTTGCATTCTTGCCTGAAAGCTGCTTGCGAAGGTCGGTAGCTGTGAACTTCGAGATACCCATATAGCTAATCATGGTTGGGAGGAATGCCGAAGTCCAGTAGAGCTCATCGCTCAACGACGACTGACCGAAGTGACCCAACATCGAAACCTTAACCTCATCAGCCTTGAAAGTTGTAGGCTTAACAACAACCTTCAAACCGTTCTTCAATGTCCAAGTAGTTGTGCCGAGAGCCTCGTTCTTAGCCTCCTTCTTAACCTTAGAACCCTTCAACTGAGTGCTCTCCGAGATGAGCGGCTCCTTAACGGTGTTATCTGCGTAAGGTGCGATATCTGCGGCCTTAACCTTTGCCAATACCTCCAACAACTGAGCCTCGGTAGGATTTACCAAGCCCTCCTTCTTAGGTACATTTACGATAAGCACCTGGTTGTGGTCGGTGATGTAGCGAGCTACGGTCTGGTTGATAGCCTGCAATGGCAACTGTGCGATAATTGTGCTATCCAACTTCCACTCTGTCTCTGCATCAGGCATAGGAGTGTTCTTGTGGAATGCATCGAGGTAACGGCGTACATACTGACCATTCTTACGGTCGTTGCGGTTGTTGTATGCCAACTCCTGCATCTTCATAACCTGCTGCTTTGCACGCTCCAACTCGCCCTCGGTAAAGCCGTGACGACGGATACGCTCCAACTCGGTATAAGCAGCCTCGAGTGCCGGAAGCAACTTGCCATCCTGAGCATCAACACCCACACCTGCGAGGTCGAGAGTCTGGCAGATACCTACGCTACCATTATTGAAATGTGCATTTGTGAATGGAGCATTAGGCTTCATCTTTATCTCCATCAAACGAGCATTTGCCATCTGGCTAGCAAGGGCGTTGATAAGATCCAACTGCTCGGCAACAACGGTATTTCTGTACTGCTTTGGCAAAGCCTGACGCTTGATAAAGAGAGTTGCGCTCGACTCCTGCATCTCAGGATCCTCGAAGATAGATACGATAGGCTCCTTGTTGTCAGGTACAACGATGTGCTCCTTCTTTGCAGCATCAGCCGGCGAAGCAGGGATGTCAGCCATCAACTTCTGCAACTTAGCCTCTACCTCGTCAACATTGATATCACCAACGATAACTACAGCCTGCAACTCAGGACGATACCACTTGTGGTAGAAGTTCTCGAGCGACTTGTGGCTGAACGACTTCAAACCGTCGAGGTGACCGATAAGGTTGCGGTGCTCGTAGCGAGTACCCTTACCGAGAGCCTTCAACATAGCGATTGTAGAGCGCCACGATGCGCCATCACGCATACGCAACTCCTCCATGATAACGCCACGCTCCGAGTCAATCTCCTTTGGCTGGAGAGCAATAAAGTGTGACCAGTCGTGCAAGATGAGCATAGCTGTATCGACAATACCCTGACGGATTGTTGGAACATCCTTCAAGAGGTACTGTGTGTAGTCCCACGATGTACCTGCATTGAGGTTTACACCAAACTTAACACCTACAGTCTCGAGATACTCGATAAGCATCTTGCCTGGCAAGTTCTTCGTACCATTGAATGCCATGTGCTCGAGGAAGTGAGCCAAACCCTGCTGGTCGTCCTCCTCCTGAATAGCACCTACATCGTGCGAGATGTAGAAGTCGGCCAAATTCTTCTGCTTGTCGTTGTGACGAAGGTAGTATTTCATACCATTCGGCAATGTTCCCACGCGAACAGCCTTATCCGCAGGGATTACCGGAATCTGTTGCGCTCCCGGCTGCGCAGCCACTGCGAAAGTAACCAACAACGCAATGACGGATGTAAATAAATGTCTCATTTTTTTATAAAAATTTTGAGTTGTAAATTTATCTTCTGCTCTTGTTTACTACTTATGTAGTAACGCCCAAACCCTAATAATTATTGCGCCAGAATTATAAATAGTGGCACAATTTCGTACAAATATACCAATTCTTTCGGTTCCTTCTGCAAAAATATACAATTATTTACAAAATACACCATTTTTAAGCATAAATTTACCCCCCCCCGAAAAAGTTGCTAAGTGATTGATAATCAGCATATATTTTTTTGAATATAAATATAAAGAAAAGGCACCACAATTTCTTGCGATGCCTTTCTTGGTATTTTTAGACGGAACTACCCTACTACTCGATTGTTTCGGTATCCTCCACAACCTGCTGAGGTAAGAGGTATGAGTATCGTGGAGTATTCTCCAAGATCCACACTACCCAATCAGCCCAGTCGTTCCACTTTGCCCACAATGGCGAACCATCGTTTGCAGGCTTGTTAGCGAGGTACTCAGCCTTCCAAGCAGATACAGCCTCAGCACGCTCTGCGTCGGTTGGAACATATACA
>JAFZDR010000013.1 GCA_017561105.1 Alistipes sp.
ACCTCTCTATTACCTTGAACAACAGCAATATATTCGCTGTCGAAATTCTGCTCCACCATATCGGCTATAACTTGCGAAACATGCGGAACATAGGGCGACGGTTTTAGCATCGCCGTACAGCCCGAAGAGATTGCTCCGACAAGCGGATTCAGGAGAAGTTGCACGGGATAGTTCCATGGCGACACAATAAGCGCATTTCCGAGCGGTTCCTTCACCACATAACTCTTTGAAGGAAACATCTTTAACGGCGAAGCTGCCTTGCGACGCTTTGCCCACGAGGAGAGGTGGCGGAGGTGCATCTTTATCTCAGCCTTTACGATGCTTATCTCGGTAAGATAGGCCTCCTCGTACGATTTATGAAGGTCTGTCCAAAGTGCATCACACAATCGCTGCTCCCACCTCTCGAATACCGCCAAAAACTGTTTAAGCATTCGTTTACGGAAGTCGAGATCGAGCGTTGCGCCCGAGCTGAAGAACTTCTTCTGAGCCTTCGCTATATTCTGAATCTTTTCACTATACAATCTATCCATAACAGCAACTATTTGCGACCGGTAAATTTATCCATCGTATGATACACTCCTACAACCTCGCCAAAGAACCAATCGAAAAATCGAGTTGGCAACAATCCCTGGCATAAGCGAATAAAGTGGTAGCCGAATGGTATTCCGCGGAACGATTTATTTCGCTCTATTGCGTTCAAAACCTTGCGAGCCACATATTCGGGCTTCAAGATAGGAATAATTCTCGACTTTACACCATCAAACATACCGGTATTTATATAATAAGGGGCAATTGTTGTTACTCGCACCCTCTTTCGCAAGCCGGCAAGCTCTATTCGCAACGACTCCGACCAGCCTATAGCACCCCACTTACTCGCGCCATAGACCGACATTCGCGGATTGCCGAGCATACCTCCTGCCGAAGCGATAGTACAGATATGACCGCTGTTGCGCTCCAACATATCGGGCAGCATTGCGCTTGCCACAAACATAGGGGCAATGGTATTGATGTTGATCGTACGAACAATCTCCTCCTCGGTCAATTGGTCGAAAGTCTTGTTACTTGTGATAATTCCCGCGCAGTTGATAAGGATATCGACCTTGCCGCACTCTTCGCAGACCTGTTTATAGGCCGATTTCACCGCGCTATTGTTCGCAACATCCACAATATAGCCCTTAACCTTGCCAAGCGGAGCGAGTTCTGCAATTGTCGCTTTGATATTTGCAGTATTTATATCCCACACAATCAAATGGTTAGCTCCTCTTTCAAGAGCCATGCGTCCCATAATCTTACCGATACCCGAAGCTCCACCCGTAATAAGGATATTTGCGTTTTTCAACTTCATAATAGTCTAAATTTAAGTTAATAATATGGTATTAAATTGAAAAGGGCCTATCTAATTTTATTAGACAGACCCTTTTACAACTACTTAACACGGTACCACTCCATCGTTCTACCGAGGAGGCCTCTCTTATCAAGAGAACCTCGAACCTTTAGGATATCCCCATCTACCGTCATCGAGCAGTAGTAGGTCTTTCCGTTTGCCGGATCATAGATCACGCCGCCTGTATACTCGTTACCGTCCTTCTTGAGGTTGCTCAGCATATTCAAGCCCATAAGCTGACGACTGCGGAGCTTCGCATCAGGATTGTTGTGGTCAACAGCCGGTGTTCCGTCCGGACGAGTCGGATTCTTCAACCAAACGATCTTTCCGTTGTAAACATCGCCATCCTGATAGACCTCAACGATAGCAGTACCAGTGCTCAACTTCCACTCTCCGAGTACATTCTGTGCAAATGCTGTCGCAAGCGGAGCGAGAGCCAAAATCATTCCAATAAAAAGCTTTTTCATAGTAGAATTTTTAATTTATTCCGAGGCAAATATAAGCAAACATTTCCACCCAACCACACTTTTCATACATTTACACTTTCTCAACGGCCAACCACTCAAGCCGCCGTTCCAACGCTTAAACCACTGAAATGGCGGCATATACACAAAAGCACACTTAACCATACACATTTTTATAGTGAGCATAATTGAACATTTTTACCCCTAAAAACGCCACTTTGCCTACATATCCAACTTTCGCGCCAATCATCGCTCCATTTTTCCGCTTTTCGGGCAACTTTTAACTTAATTTTACTATCTTTGCAGAAAGGTTATAGAATTATGTGGCTTGAACGAAGCAAATTACTATTTGGAGAGGAGCGACTTGCCCATTTGCAGAGAGCAAATGTATTAGTTGTAGGCCTAGGAGGTGTAGGAGCCTATGCTGCCGAGATGCTGGTGCGCAGCGGTGTCGGCAAGATGACCATCGCCGACTCGGACTGCGTAGGCGAGAGCAATATCAACCGCCAGCTCATAGCTCTCCACTCCACCATCGGCAAACCCAAGAGCGAGGTTTTGGCTGCGCGACTGCGCGACATCAACCCCGAGATCGAACTCAATGTGGTGAACGACTATATCAAGGATGAGAAGACCGACATATTGCTCGATAGCGATAAGTTCGACTATGTGGTGGATGCAATAGATACGCTATCTCCAAAGCTCGCACTGATAAAGGGTTGCCTTGACAGACACTTCCCGATTGTCAGCTCGATGGGTGCAGGCGCCAAGTTAGACCCTACAAAGGTGGAGATTGCCGATATTTCGAAGACTCACCACTGCCCTTTGGCGCACATGTTGCGCAAGCGACTTCATAAAATAGGTATCCGCAAAGGTTTCAAGGCTGTATTCTCTGCTGAACCGCCAGTGGAGGGCGCAATGGTACTATGCGAGGAGCAGAACCACAAATCGCAAGTGGGCACCGTATCGTATATGCCGGCAACATTCGGCATTGCGTGCGCTTCGGTGGTCGTAAGAGATTTAATTAGACAAGAGGATTAAAAATTTTTCA
>JAFZDR010000104.1 GCA_017561105.1 Alistipes sp.
ACTGCGAGTCTATCGAGGAGATTGACCTTGTAAACGACCTTGCTGCCGAGGCGGGCAATGTGGTCAATATCGCCCTGCGAGTAAATCCCGATATCGACCCAAAGACAAACCACTGCATCGACACCGGTCAGGCAGATAGTAAGTTCGGTATCTCGTACGAGGAGATTCTTTCGAGCGTAGAGCATATCCGTTCGCTCAAGAATGTACTTGTTATCGGTATGCACATCCATATCGGCTCACAAATTCGCGAGTTGCATGTATTTGAGAATATGTGCAACAAGGTCAATGTGATTGTCGAGAACCTCACAAATCTCGGCTTTGAGCTCGAGTTTGTAGATGTCGGTGGCGGTCTTGGCGTAAACTACGATATGCCTGAGAACGAGCCTATTCCTAACTTTGCATCGGTATTTGCAATTATCAAGCAGCACCTCAAGGTTGGAGATCGTGAGGTACACTTCGAGTTTGGTCGCTCGATTGTTGCACAGTGTGGTGAGCTGATTACCAAGGTGTTATACAATAAGACTACCGCCACAGGTCGTCGCCTTGTGATTGTCGATAGCTCGATGACCGAGCTTATTCGCCCTGCGCTCTACGGCTCGTACCACAATATCGAGAACATCACCTCCGAGGCTGATCAGCGACTCAAATATACCATCGTGGGTACAGCTTGCGAGTCTACCGATGTATTTGACGAGAATGTATCGTTGCCACTCACAAAGCGCGGCGATCTGATTACAATCAAGTCGGCTGGAGCCTACGGTATGTCTATGGCATCGCGCTACAACCAGCACGACCTTCCGGGTGCAGTCTATAGCGACGAGCTGTAAGATTTTTACCATTTGATAAAATAGGGGTTGCTCAACTATCGTTGGACAGCCCCTTAACAATTTATAGAAGTTGTATAACAAGAGGGATTTCAAGGCTTGCGAAGCCCGAAAAACCGCAGCATACTAAAGCGTATGTGAGGATTTTTAGGGCAAGCGTAACGCAGAAATCACCTTGTTAGGCAACTTATATTTTTTGTGGCATAAAGTTTGGATTGTTCTCCGTATTTCAAAATTACGGAGATTATGTATACAAATCTATCTGTTCCGAAAGAGGGCTTTATCAAGGACAATATGACCACGCTGGGTCGCAACAGCAAGCGAATTTTCGACTGCATTGCCGCCGCCTTTGCTATGGTTATTTTCGCACCGCTGTTTGTTATCTGCTACATCGCCGTTCGCCTTGAGGATGGCGGACCTGCGATATTTATGCAGGAGCGCATCGGCAGATATGGCAAGCCATTCAAGATATACAAGTTCCGCTCTATGCGCCTTGATGCCGAGAAGTATGGACCGCAGCTGAGCCATGGCGGTGGCGAGAACGACCCGCGACTGACACGCGTCGGAGCCTTTATCCGTGCGCACCACCTCGACGAGTTGCCGCAGCTGTGGAATGTCTTTGTGGGCGATATGGCATTTGTCGGACCTCGCCCCGAGCGCAAGTACTACATCGACCGCATTTTGGAGCACGACAAGCGATACAGCTACCTCTATCAGGTGCGCCCGGGAGTTACGAGCTACGCAACGCTCTACAACGGCTATACCGACACTATGGAGAAGATGTTGCGCAGGCTCGAGTACGACCTCTACTACCTGCGTCACCGCTCGCTGATGCTCGATATGAAGATACTTGCAAGCACCTTCTGTTCGATTATCTTCGGCAAGAAGTTCTAACGATTGTAGTAGTCCGAAATATAGACCGTAAAGACTGGAAAGAACATCATCCCCACAACGGGCAGCACTACACAGACAACCTTTCCGACGGTCGTTACGGGGAAAATCTCCGCGCCGACCGTCGTCACATTCATACACGCCCACCACAGCGCATCGCCAAAGCTTTTGAGTTGCCCGTTTACCCCCATTTCGCAGTCGTAGAAGAGCAGCGCCGAGATATAGGTAAACATAGTCACCGTAAGGATATACGCCGCCATAAGGCGCCGCTTTCGCCCCTCTATAAGCCACTCGAGGATAACTACGGTCGCCATAATCGATATTAACACCGGCGCAAAGGCAACTATCCGCTCATAACGACTCTCCAACACCACCCCGCTCCACTCCAATATATTTATATATGGTATAGAGGCGGCTGCAAAGAGTATATCCCTGAACCAATGGTGACGTCTGTACTCTGGTATAAGCAGACGAAAGATCGCCGTTGCGAAGAATATCGAGCACACAACGAGCTGCAATGTCCGATACCCCTCCGATAGCAGCCTGTCTGTTCTATCGGCAACCTCCAACGAAATAGATATAAGCAGCACCACGCTCGCTGCCAGCGACACGGTATTGAGTCCATTTGCAACGGCATAAACCGATGTTTTTCTATCGACCATAACTATTTTTGCATTATTCGGTAAAAAAAGTTGCAAAAACTTTGCAAAACAAAATTTATTACCTATCTTTGCACTCGCAAAAACGCAATGGCGGGATAGCTCAGCTGGTTAGAGCGCATGATTCATAATCATGAGGTCGAGAGTTCAAGTCTCTCTCCCGCTACAAAGATTAAAGAGGACACCGAAAATTCGGTGTCTTTTTTGTTTTATGCTAACGCCTGCAAGTTTACTTGTAGAGGCGTTAGTGTAAAATAAAATAGATACGAAGTATCGTGCTCTTTAATCTTTGGGCTGTAACAGGAGATAGAGACTCACCGAGCGCAGCGAAGGTAAGTCTCTCTCCGTTACAGCGGGGAGAGCAACTTGTAACCATTTCGCAGAACAAATCCCAACTGAATACATACACAATCAAAATCACTCCTTTTTTTGTAGCGGGGAGAACGACTTGTAACAGAGGTGGAGAGTTAGCT
>JAFZDR010000105.1 GCA_017561105.1 Alistipes sp.
AGGCTCCTATGGCGAGTTGAAACATATGGTTGAGGTTACGCTCGGCATCTGTTTGGCCTTTATTATGATAAATGTCGGCCGCGAGTTCGAAATTGACAAGGGCAATGTACGAGATTATGCCAAGGACTATCTTGTGGCGATGTTCGCTGCTGCCATGCCTTGGCTGCTTATCGCATTGTACTACATCTTCGCTATTCTCCCTGCCGAGATGTGGGGTAGTGGCGATGCGTGGAAGGAGACACTTCTTTTGAGTCGTTTTGCAGCTCCAACTTCGGCCGGAATTCTCTTCTCGATGTTGGCAGCAATGAAGTTGCAGAAGAGCTGGATATATCAGAAGGCTCAAACTCTGGCAATCTTCGATGACCTCGATACCATTATTCTGATGGTGCCACTGCAGGTGGCTATGATTGGCGAGTTGAACTGGCAGATGATTGCAATGCTGACCGTAATCTTCGGAATGTTCTATATCGGCTGGCGATATATGTCGCGTTTCAAGATGCCGCAGAATTGGTACGCTATCTTTACCTATGCGGTGCTGGTCTATGGCTCGACACTCTTGATTTACACCATCACAAAGCACTTCTTCGGTGCTAAGGGAGCAATCCATATCGAGGTGTTGCTGCCGGCCTTTATCTTCGGTATGGTTATCAAGAATCGCCATGTCGGCGGAAAGGTCGAAACGACTGTGTCGTCGTTGGTATCTATCGTCTTTATGCTCCTTGTGGGTATGAGCATGCCGTTGATAGACTTCAGCGATACGGCTGCTGCGGCTGACTCGGAGAGCCTTATCTCATCCATTCCGCCAATGTCGGGTTGGGTTATTGCACTTCATGTGTTGGTTGTAACACTTTTGTCTAACTTTGGTAAATTGGCGCCAATGTTCTTCTATCGCGACCACTCGCTCACCGAGCGCTTGGCTCTTTCGGTAGGAATGTTTGCCCGTGGCGAGGTTGGCGCGGGAGTAATCTTTATTGCTCTTGGCTACAATATTGGTGGCCCGATACTCCTTATCTCGGTACTGACACTTGTGTTAAACCTTATTTTAACCATCGGTTTTGTCTATGCTGTAAAGCATCTTGCATTGAAAGCAGAGAGAAATAGATAAGAAGCTATGAAAAAGATTGTAGTTACATTTATTGCGCTCATTTCGATATGTATCGAGAGTTTGGCATGTACCTCGGCAATTGTTGCATCGCACCGCTCGAGCGAGGGTGCTCCACTATTGTGGAAACACCGCGATTCGGATGATGGTAACTCGCGCGTAGAGTATGTGCAGACAGACAAATATGCCTATACTGCAGTTGTGCCAAACAACAAGACACACGCGACTGCCGTATATATGGGCATCAACGAGAAGGGCCTTGCTGTGATGAACACTGCAACCAAGAAGTTGCCAACGGCGACAGAGGAGGAGTATGCAGCTTGTTCGTGCGAGCAGACTACCTACAAATTCAGTACCCTTATGCGCTTTGCACTCAGCGATTGTGCTACGGTAGAGGAGTTTGAGGCGTTCTTGCGCAAGACCAAGCGTAAGCGCGGCTTCTGCACCAATATCGGTATTGCCGATGCGAATGGTACCGCTGCATATTTCGAGATTTGGGACTTGGGCTATTGTCGTTACGATGTTAAAGATACGGCTCAGGGCTTCGATGTAAGATCGAACTTCTCGTTCAAGGGCGATCCGACTCTCGGCAGAAGCAAGCGTCGCTACGACCTTATGATGAACGAGATGGCTGCGCACAAGGGTAACTTTACTCCACAGCAATTTATGGAGCACTACTCGCGCTCGTACAATAGTGTGGCGTATGGCAATGTGCTCGCTACCAACGATAGCTTTACCTGTATGAATCACACCGTACCACGCGCTACCAGCGTTTCGTCGGCAGTTATGGTTTGCGACAAGGAGAATCCGCGTATGTTGGTGATGAATGGTCACCCGGTATCGAGTATCGCAGTGCCTGTATATGTCAAGGCTAAGGGCTGCATCCCTCAGTGTGTAACAAGTGATGCGATGCGTGTTTTGTCGGATGATTTCCGTGTAAAGGCATACAGCGAATTGAAGCACGAAGGCTCGACGCTCAATAAAGATGTTGTGCGCGATGTGTTGAAGATTAAGTATCCGGCTATCGCCATGACAAAGGAGTTACCTGCCGATATGGAGTCGTACAATAGTCGCATCGATAAGCTCTTTGCGAAGTACGAGAAGCAGGTGCGCAAGGTCTTGAAGAGATACTAAAACGACAATGTCGCAATAAATATAGGTTGTTAAGTGAACTTAACAACCTATATTATTTTATGGAATATGGGCTAACGCCTGTATTCGTTCAGATACCACGCAACGGTAAGCTTTATCCCCTCCTCGAATTGGAGTGATGGCTGCCAACCGAGTTCGCGCTGAAGCTTCGATGAGTCGATCGCATAGCGAAGGTCGTGACCCGCGCGGTCGGTAACATATGTTATAAGCGGTAACGAGTGTCCCTCTTCGTTTCCGAGTTGGCTGTCCACCTCCTTGATGAGCACCTTTATAAGGTCGATGTTTGTCCACTCGTTGTTACCTCCAATGTTGTATGTGTCGCCCGCCTTTCCATCGTGGAAAATGAGGTCAATGGCGCGTGCATGGTCGCAAACATAGAGCCAATCGCGCACATTCTCGCCCTTGCCATATACAGGTAGTGGCTTTCCCTCGCAGATATTCTTTATAAAGAGCGGAATTAACTTCTCGGGGTACTGCTTAGGACCATAGTTGTTCGAGCAGTTCGATATTACGGTCGGCATGCCGTAGGTGTCGTGGAAGGCGCGTACAAAGTGATCGCTCGACGCCTTCGATGCCGAGTAAGGTGAGTGTGGCGCATAAGGTGTATCCTCGCGGAACATACCGCCATCGAGCGGAAGTGCACCATATACCTCGTCGGTTGAGATGTGGTAGAAGAGCTTATTTTCGTACTTCTCGGGTAGAGATTCCCAATAACAACGAGCCGCCTGCAACAACGATAGCGTACCTATGACATTGGTCTGCGCAAACTCGAACGGATTGCTTATTGAACGATCGACATGGCTCTCGGCTGCGAGGTGAATAATACCGCCAATTTGGTGCTCCTCAAGCAGCGCCGAAACCAACTTTATGTCGCAGATATCCCCCTTGACAAAGGTGTAGTTAGGGCAACTCTCAACATCTCGCAAGTTGTCGAGATTGCCTGCATAGGTCAATTTGTCGAGAACTACGATTTTGTAGATAGGGTACTTCTCTACGAAATGTTTTACCACATGCGAACCGATAAAACCGGCTCCTCCCGTAATCAGTATATTGTGTTTATCTGCCATAATCTAAAACTTTTTGATGCACTCTGCGAGAGATTTTTGCCACTCGGGTATCGTTATGCCGAATGTTGCAACGATTTTACTCTTGTCGAGCACCGAGTATCGTGGTCGAACCGCCTTTGTAGGGTAGTCGTCTGTGGTGCATGGTGCTATTTTGCAGTCGCAAAGTGCGCTCTGTTTTGCAATCTCTACGGCAAAGTCGTACCACGAACAAACACCCTCGTTCGAGTAGTGGTAGGTACCATATTTCGAGAGCTGACCACTCTCGACGATCTCCACAATAGCCTTTGCCAAATCGCCTGCATAGGTTGGTGTTCCCACCTGGTCGGCTACAACCTTAATCTCAGGGCGAGAACTCATCAATCCTCGCATTGTCTTTACGAAGTTGCGACCAAACTCCGAGTAGAGCCATGCCGTGCGCAGAATAATTGCGCGACATCCCGACGCTGCAACAGCCTGCTCGCCCAAGAGCTTGGTCCGACCATAGACGCTTTGTGGCGCAGGCATATCCTCCTCCTTATATGGCGTTGAGGCATTGCCGTCAAAGATATAGTCGGTAGAGATATGGATAAGTGTGGCGTTATGCTCCTTGCATACCTCCGCAAGGGCGGCTACAGCCTTATGATTTATCATATCCGCCAACTCCTCGTTCTCCTCTGCCGCATCCACGGCGGTATAGGCTGCACAATTTACTACTGCGTCGATACCGTTCTCGGCAACAAACGCCCTAATAGCACTCTTCGGGGTTATATCCAACTCCTCGATATCGGTAAAGATATAGCGGTGGCTGCTCTCGGCACTTGCCAAGCGCAAAGCAGATCCTAACTGCCCGTTTCCGCCCGTTACCAATATCTTCATCTCGCTAATATAGCTCTTCGTTGTAGTCAAACAATCTTTCGCACTCGGCAAGCAACGGACTCTTCGAATCCTTCTCGGAGAGTACGACATCCTTGCTCGGTATCATCCAATCAATCTCGAGTGCAGCATCGTCCCAGCGAATTGCACCCTCGCTCTCGGGTGCATAGTAGTTGTCGCACTTGTACTCCAGTACCGCCGTTTCGCTCAATACCGAGTATCCGTGCGCAAAACCGCGTGGGATAAATATCTGACGGTGATTTTCGGCCGATAACTCTACGGCAATATGCTTGCCGAAGGTCGGCGAGTTCTTTCTGATATCGACCGCTATATCGAGCACTCGTCCCTCCACTACACGCACCAACTTGCTCTGTGCGTGAGGTGGTAACTGAAAGTGCAGGCCGCGCACCACGCCATACGACGACTTCGCCTCGTTATCCTGCACGAAGTGTATATCGCATACCTCCTTCGCGAACTCTCGCTCCGAGAAGGCCTCGAAGAAGTAACCTCGCTCATCCTCGAAGATGCGTGGTTCGATAATGAAAATACCCTCAATTTCTCCCTTTGTAATCTTCATTATCGCTGTCTTTTTACAAGTTTAATCATATACTCTCCGTAGGCATTGCGCTTCATAGGCTCGGCAAGGCGGAGCAGATCCTCATCCGAAATCCAACCCTTGCGCCATGCAATCTCCTCCAAGCAGGCTACCTGTACACCCTGTCGGCTCTCGATAACCTCGATAAAGCGCGACGCATCTGCCAACGATTCGTGCGTTCCGGTGTCCAACCAGGCAAAACCTCGACCCATCACCTGAAGGTCGAGCTCCCCGCTCTGCAAGAATGCCTCGTTTACGGATGTTATCTCCAACTCGCCGCGTGCCGACGGCTTTACCCCCTTCGCCACCTCGACAACCTTGTTGGGGTAGAAGTACAATCCCACTACTGCGTAGTCCGACTTCGGCTCGGTAGGCTTCTCAACAATGGAGATAGGCTCTCCCTCCTTATTTACCTCCACTACGCCAAAGCGAGAAGGGTCCGGTACTGCATAACCGAAGATTGTGGCTTTGCCACTCTCGGCCGTTGCCACAGCCTTGTGCAACATACCCGAAAATCCCTGGCCGTAGAAGATGTTGTCGCCCAAGACCATACATACCGAGTCGTTGCCGATAAACTCCTCGCCAATGATAAACGCCTGAGCCAAACCGTCGGGCGACGGCTGCTCGGCATACTCAAATTTTACACCATACTCCGAGCCATCGCCCAGCAAACGACGGAATGCCGGGAGGTCGTGTGGCGTCGAGATTATAAGTATCTCACGAATTCCCGCCAACATCAAAACCGATATCGGATAGTAGATCATCGGTTTGTCGTATATAGGCAATAGCTGCTTGCTTATGCCCTTTGTGATGGGGTAGAGGCGTGTTCCGCTACCACCTGCGAGTACGATACCGTTCATTCAGAATTAAAAATTAAAAATGTAAAATTAAAAATGAGCTTTACATTGCCACTTTTTCTAAATCTTCGGCCTTGATGCCCGAAACCGAAACTGCTATTACGCCCTCTATTGCCACAACAAATCGCTTCGAGCGCTTGCCCTCAATCTTTACCAATTTGCCCTCGCAACCCTTGAAGGCTCCGCCCGTAACTCGAACTTGCTCGCCAACCTCGAAGTGGGCCTCCTCGCCTGCAATGACCTCGGCATTGTCATCCATCTCGTTGCAGATGGTGATAAACTGCTGCATCTGCTCCTCGGGAACCTCTACGGGTATATTTCTCCCCTCGGCAGGGCGTGTTATGTAGTGCAAGTAGGGTATTCGCCCCTTTATCTCCTGCATTGTTTCGCGCTCTCCGAGTACGAAGATCAAATCGCGCACAACAGGAATAAGGTCGGTCTTGATGCGTCTGCCAACTTTGGTTGTGCGCTTGCGCATAGGGACAAAACTCTCAATCTTTGCGGTTGCGAGCACCCTTTGCGCCATAAGGTTACGACCATATGTGGCACGCATGGCAAACCAACTTATATTTGCACTATCCGACATCATAACGCAAATATAAGAAAAGTTCTTATATTTTCAAACAGATTTGCTACTTAAACGAAATAATATCCTCGACGCCATACTCTTTGTAGTGCGCTTGCAGCTCGTCGTTGCGGTCGGAGAGGATGAGCAACTTGTCACCCATATGCAACTCGGCATTACCCTTAGGCACAAAGTAGTCGCCATCGCGACACACCATCACTACAAGGGTGTTGTCGGGCAACGACACCTTATTCAGAGTGCTTCCGTCCGAGAGCATCTGCTCTGTTACAGATATCTCGGTAAATGCCGACTTTACCTTATCCTGCAATGCTCCCTCGAACTTGCTCTCCTTCTCGGTATAAGCCAAACCTAACAGTTCGGCCATGCTGCTCACGGTTGTACCCTGCACAACAAGCGACAGAATAGTCATTATGAATACAACATTGAATACAATCTCCGCACCCTCAATTTTTGCCACTCAAGGGTAGGTCGCAAAGATGATTGGTACAGCACCTCGCAGGCCGACCCACGAGATGTAGG
>JAFZDR010000106.1 GCA_017561105.1 Alistipes sp.
AGCGCGGCCGTAGGTATTGATGAAGATGCTGACGGGTTGAGCTACGCCGATTGCGTATGCAGTCTGAACCAGCACTTCGTCTGCGATTCCTGCTGCAACCATATTCTTTGCGATGTGACGCGCTGCATAAGCTGCCGAACGGTCAACCTTTGACGAATCCTTACCCGAGAATGCACCGCCACCGTGTGCGCCACGGCCACCATAGGTATCAACGATAATCTTACGGCCTGTCAAACCTGTATCGCCGTGAGGGCCACCGATAACGAACTTGCCTGTTGGGTTTACATGGAGGATATACTCATCGCCGATAAGCTGTGCCAATGGGTCGTTTGCACGCTCCAAACGAGCCTTAACACGCGGAATAAGGATAGTGCGAACATCCTCCTTAATCTGTGCAACATCAACATCCTCGTCGTGCTGTGTCGAAACAACGATAGTGTGCACGCGCTGTGCCTTGCGGTCATCGCCGTACTCGATAGTTACCTGGCTCTTTGAATCGGGACGGAGGTAGGTCATAACCTCGCCCTCGCGACGGATAACGGCCAACTCCTTCAAGATAACATGCGAGAGAATCAAAGTCGCAGGCATAAACTCGCGCGACTCGTTCACTGCATAGCCAAACATAATACCCTGATCGCCTGCACCCTGCTCCTCCTCGGTAGCACGCACAACGCCCTGGTTGATATCCGACGACTGCTCGTGAATAGCCGAGAGGATACCGCACGACTTAGCGTCGAACTGCAACTCGCTGCGGTTGTAACCGATACGGTCGATTACACGGCGTGCAGTGCCCTGAATATCTACATACGAATCGGAGCAAACCTCGCCCGAAACTACCACCAAACCTGTTGTACAGAGTGTCTCGCAAGCGACCTTTGCGCTTGCATCGCGACGCAAGAACTCGTCGAGAATAGCATCCGAAATCTGATCGGAAACCTTGTCAGGATGTCCCTCTGACACCGACTCCGAAGTAAACAAAAATCCCATAATTGTATCGTTTTAATAATTAAATTCCAAACCAATTATGCGTGGGATTTGTAGCAGATTTGCTATAAAAAAGAAGTTGCCGGTTTAGCACTTTTTTATTGTGGTTGCAATCAGTCCAAATCCCTCCACATTTGCGGGTGCAAAGATAGGATAAAAAACGGAAAACTAAAAACTGAAAACGGAAAACTTTCAAAAATATGGTTCTCGCGTCTTAAATACTATCTATTTTTTTTGACTTTAAACAATTATTCACTACATTTGTAACGACATATAACACAAATCTACCCTTCTCCCGTAAACTCGGGGGAGGGTGAGTTATTGACTATATGTGCCCAAAAGCTTATTGCAGACGGAGCCGATATTGAAACTAACAAATTACTTAAAAATAGACTCTTTATGAAAAACTTGACAAAACTTTTCGTATTGGTTGCTCTCTTGTTTGCAGGCGTTGCTTGTACAACTGATGTAACCGAAGACCTCGGCGTTGAAGTCGGTGGTCAGACCAAGATTGTCCTCTCACTCGAGCAGTCGCGTACACAGCTCGGCGAGAAGGCAGGCGATCTCTACCCGCTCTACTGGAGCAATGGCGACAAAATTTCGGTAAATGGCGTTGAGTCGAATGCTCTCGCAGTTAGCGGAAACAGCGCGGTGGCAACCTTTACCGTACCTGGCACATTGAGCGCTCCGTACTGCATTGCCTACCCTGCTACCTCTGCCGACCAGGTGTTGTTTGCCGATCAGCAGAGCTACACCGAGGGTACATTTGCAAATGGCGCATCTACAATGTATGCCTACAGCGAGAATGGTCTTGGTGCTCAGTTGAACCACCTCACTGGCATTCTCAAAATTGGTGTTACCGGCGACAAGACTCTCTCTTATGCGCAGATTTCGAATGTTGATCGCACCCCTATCGCGGGAGCTTTCGAATTCGATTTTGCTAAGGGCAAGGCTACAGCAACCGAGGCTTCAAAGTCGGTTATCAGCTACTCGTTTGGCGAGGGTGTAACACTTTCGAGCGAGCCAACCTACATCCATGTAGCTGTTCCTGCAGGCAAGTACGATGCACTCTTCGTAACCTTGTACGACAACGAGGGTGGCGTGATGTACGCAACCGTAAAGGCGAGTGACGAGAAGCCACTCGCTGCGGGTGCAGTTCGTGAGTTTTCGAACACTATCGAGTATGTTCCAACAGCGAGCCTCTTTGTAATCAAGGACAAGGAGTCGTTGAAGGCATTTGCAGCTGAGGCTCCAACTTTGGAGAAGGATGTTTTGTTCGTAGCTGATGTCGATATGACAGGCGAGGCTTGGACTCCAATCGAGGGTTACGCAGGTACAATCAATGGTAACGGTTACTCTATCAAGGGTATGACTGCTCCACTCTTCGGCACAACAAATGCATCAATCAAGGGCTTGCACCTGGTGGATGTAAACATCTACGAGACCGTAAATCCAAATGTAGCTCCGTTTGCTCGTCAACTCTCGGCTACTGACACCATCGAGCCGGTATTGGAGCACTGCTCGGCATCGGGTAAGTTGACTGTTGATTGCCAGGAGTATG
>JAFZDR010000107.1 GCA_017561105.1 Alistipes sp.
AATCCTGCAAATAGCTGGGAGCAGGACTACAATGCACCAGGTCCGACTGCAGTTCGTAACGAGCTGAAGAAGATTATCGCCTTTTGGTGCGATATGGGAGCTGACGGTTTCCGCGTAGATATGGCGCAGTCGTTGGTTAAGGGCGACAACAAAAACCGCGATGGAGTGCGTCGCTTGTGGAACGACATCTTCGCTTGGTACAACCAAAAATACCCTGAGAACATTATGCTCTCGGAGTGGTCAAACCCTGAGCAGTCGCTCTCGGCAGGTTTCAATATCGACCTCCTCATTCACAACGGCTTAGGTGGCAAGGTTTATCGTCCTCTCGTTTGCGAGACAAGCGATAAGCTCGTACCTACAAAGTGCTACTTCACCCGCAAGGGCGATGGCGATATCAAGAAGGCGATGAATCTCTACACTGAGATTTACAATACATATCGCAAGATTGGCGGCTACGCATCGATGCCAACCAACAGCCACGATATTTGGCGATTGACACGACTCAACCGTACTACACCTGAGGAGCAGAAGGTGGCTATCACACTCTTCCTCACACTCCCAACTCCGCCAATCGTATATTATGGCGAGGAGATCGGAATGCGCAACTTGGAGTATGCTCCTGCAAAAGAGGGTAGCTTATCAAGCCGTAATCGTTCGGTATGCCGCACCCCTATGCAGTGGAATACCGAGCGCCACGCAGGTTTCTCGACCGTAAAGGATGCTCGCAAGCTCTACTTACCTGTAGATTATTCGTTTACATTCCCGAATGTTGCGGAGCAGGAGAAGGATGACAACTCGGTACTCGCCTATGTAAAGGGCTTGTTGAAGCTCCGTGCGGCAACTCCGGCACTCGGAGTAGCCGGCGAGTGGAAGTATGTGGGCGATTTGGACAATCCATATCCGATGATCTACTCGCGTACTCTCGGCGACGAGAAGTATGTTGTGGTATTCAACCCTGCAGATCGCGAGGTAGAGGGTAAGATTGCACCGCTCGGCAAGAAGTCTGAGTGGGTATATGGCAACGACGAGAAACTTGCAAAGTGCAAGACATCGAAGGAGGGACACACCTTCAAGATGCAGCCTGTAAGTGTAGCTATATTCAAGATTAAGTAGTTAATGGCAAATTCCATCTACATAAAGGGCGCGAGGGTACACAACCTCAAAAATATTGAACTCGATATTCCGCACGAGAAGCTTATTGTCGTAACGGGATTGTCGGGCTCGGGCAAATCGACCTTGGCATTCGACACAATCTTTGCCGAAGGTCAGCGCCGTTATGTGGAGAGTTTGTCGGCATATGCGCGTCAGTTCTTAGGGCGTATCTCTAAACCCGATGTAGATATAATCTCGGGCATTGCACCTGCTATAGCCATCGAGCAGAAGGTTTCATCGCGCAATCCTCGTTCTACGGTGGGTACCGTAACGGAGATTTACGACTACCTAAAACTGCTCTATGCGCGTGTAGGCAAGACTATATCGCCTGTTTCGGGCGTGGAGGTTAAGTGCTACGACACCGACGATGTTGTAGATTTCGTACTCTCGTTGGGCGAGGGCGCAAGGGTAGTGGTTGCTATACCGATGCAGCTCGATAAGGGCGAAGGCATTATCGAGAAGCTGCTCACCCTGATAAAAGAGGGCATTGCACGACTTGTGGTTGATGGCGAAACGGTACTTATCGACGACTTTATCAAGGAGGTCGATATCGAGCGCTCGGCCGAAGGTATCTATGTCGTAATCGACCGCCTGCGCGTAGCAAAGGATGAGGACACACTCACTCGTATGCGCGAATCTATTTCGCGAGCATTTGGCTATGGCACAAACAGTTGCGTCATCATAGAGGGCGAGAACAAGCACCTCTTCAACGCAAGTTTCACAGCCGACGGCATCGAATTTGAGCGACCTACCGAGCACCTCTTTTCGTTCAACAATCCGCTCGGAGCGTGTCCGCGATGCGAAGGTTGGGGCAAGGTTACGGGCATTGACGAGGACCTCGTTGTTCCCGACAAGTCGCGCACCATATTCGACAACGCCATAGCTTGTTGGCGTGGCGAGACTATGAGTTGGTTCCGCGATCAGCTTGTGATGAATGCGCACAAGTTCAACTTCCCGATTCACGCGCCATATCATACCCTCACCGAGGAACAAAGACACTTATTGTGGCTTGGAAACGACTATTTCGAGGGGTTAAACTCCTTCTTCGACATGCTCGACAGCCAGCGCCACAAGATACAATACCGCGTACTCAAAGCGCGATTTATGGGCAAGGCCATCTGTCCTGAATGTGGTGGTCAGCGACTCCGCAAGGAGGCTCTTTATGTGCAGTTTGGCGGCAAGAACATCGCCGAGGTGGTGCGTATGACGGTAGATGAGGCGATAGAGTTCTTCGCTTCGGTATCGCTCGACGAACACGACTCAAAGAGTTCGGAGCGACTCTTGACAGAGGTGCGTAACCGCCTGCAATATCTGAGCGATGTGGGTTTGGGGTATCTTACCCTCGACCGTGCATCGAACACCCTCTCGGGAGGAGAGAGCCAGCGCATAAACCTTGCAACATCGTTGGGCAGCAACCTTACAGGCTCGCTCTATATCCTTGACGAGCCAAGTATCGGACTCCACCCACGCGACACCCACCGTCTTATCGAGGTGCTAAAACAGCTTCGCGATATGGGTAATACGGTGATTGTCGTGGAGCACGAGGAGGAGGTTATCCGTGCTGCCGACCATATTATAGACATAGGTCCTGAAGCGGGTATAAATGGCGGTAGAGTAGTTTACAATGGCGATTTGGAGCATCTAACCACCGCTACCGAGAGCTACACTGCCGACTACATCGCGGGCAATCGCGAGATTGCTGTGCCAAGCTCAACACGAGGCTGGAGCAACTATATAAAGTTAAATGGTTGCCGACACAATAACCTCAAAAATATCTCGGTCAAAATTCCACTCGGCGTTATG
>JAFZDR010000108.1 GCA_017561105.1 Alistipes sp.
TCTCGATATCCTCAGGGTAGATATTCTCACCGCTTGGGCCGAGAATCATATTCTTTGAGCGACCCTTGATGTAGAGCCAGCCATCCTCGTCGAAGCAGCACAAGTCGCCTGTACGGAAGAATCCATCCTCGGTAAATGCTGCCGCTGTAGCCTCAGGGTTCTTGTAGTAACCCTTCATCTGCGACGGGCTCTTTACAACCAACTCGCCAATACCGGTCTCCTCGTTTATATTTTCGAGTCGATACTCGATACCCTTCAAGATTGGGCCTGTCGAGCCAAGGCGCAACATTCCGTCGACAGCACCTGCCAACAATGGAGCAGTCTCGGTCAAACCGTAGCCGATATCGTAGATGAACTTTGCATCGAGCAAGAACTGCTCAACCTCGCCGTCGAGCTTAGAGCCTCCGATACCGAAGAAACGAATACGACCTCCGAAGGTCTTGGTGAGCTTCTTGCCGGCGATGCGGTGCAAGTAGCGACGAACGAAACCTACGCCGTAGAGCGCGCTCATAAATGCACTCGAGGTGAACTTCTTCTTTACCGTGCCCTTGAAGATCTTCTCGATGATGAGCGGTACGGTGAGCATAATGGTTGGGCGTACCTCCTTCAATGCAGGGAGGAGTACCGATACGGTTGGAGCCTTATCGAGATATACGACATGTGAGCCGTGGTAGAATGCCAGGATAAGTCCGAGCGTACATTCGTAGGTGTGAGCCATAGGCAACACCGAGAGGAAGATATCATCCTCGCGAACGAGGAACAATGGGTCAATCAACCACATCTGCGACGCGAGGTTGTAGTGCGTGAGCATTACGCCCTTTGGCTGCGAGGTTGTACCCGATGTGTAGATGATAGCTGCCAAGTCCTCAGGTTGTGGAACGGTCAACTCGCCCTCCTCCTTCACATTCTGCGAGAGAACAGAGAGGTTCTTTGTGCGAATTACGATGTTCAACTTCTCGGCAACCTCCTTCGATACCTTCGAGAAGAGCTTGTCCGATACACACATAGCCTTAGCCTCAGAGTGATCAACGATACGGTCGATATCAGCCGATGTGAAGTCTGGCAATACAGGCACTACGGTGTAACCACCTGTAGTGATTGCAAAGTAGCATACGCCCCAGTTCGGCATGTTGCTACTAAGGAGCACGACCTTGTCGCCCTTCTTAAGACCTGCCGAGCGGAGCAACTCTTGTACCTCGGCTACTTTTTCGCTCACCTGCTTGTAGGTGTAGCTCGCGCCTCTCCACAGCGAAAAGGCTATACGCTCCGAGAAATTCTTCACGCTGTTGTTCAGAATTTCGTAAAGTGTATTCAACTTCATAAAGTAGTTTAAAAAAAATAAGTTTGTACTCTTTGTGGGCGCTATTTCAACGAAATAGTCAATTTTCCCCACCAATCTCACCCGCAAAAATAGGATATTTTTCTTAAATATAAGTATATTTGTCGAAATTTTATGAATAAATGTTGAACACACAGCGTATTAAAGAGCTCGCTCGCGATGTTGGATTTGACCTCTGCGGTGTGGCGCGATGTCGTAATTTCGAGGGCGACAGAGGCTTCCTCGAGGGGTGGATAGAGCAGGGATTTGCCTCCTCGCTCGACTACCTTAAACGCAATACGGAGCGTCGTGCCGATGCAGCCGCGCTGGTCGAGGGGGCAAAGAGTGTCATTGTGTGTGCCGTATCCTACAAGAATTGTATCAGCGAGGGGTATCCCGCCGACCATAAAACGAAGGTGGCATCGTATGCCTGCACAACCGACTATCATACCACTATCAAGCAGATGTTATTCGAACTTTCGGCTCGTCTGAAGGAGCTTGCACCGTTGCTTTCGGGGCGTTGCTTTGTCGATAGTGCTCCAATCTTCGAGAAGCGCTACGCTGTCGAGGCGGGTTTGGGATGGATAGGCCGTCAGTCGCTACTCGTAACGCCCGAATTTGGAACATTTGTGCTCTTGGGCGAGATTGTCATGACCGAGGAGTGCGATAGCTACGACGAACCACTTGTAACGGTGGGGTGTGGCGAGTGTCGCAGATGTGTGGAGGCATGCCCTAATGGTGCTGTAAAAGAGCGACATATAGACACCTCGCGCTGTATCTCATGCGCCACAATCGAGCGCGAAGGCGAGGGCGAAAAGTGTGATCTTCACGGTTGGATTTTTGGGTGTGACGAGTGCCAAATAGTCTGCCCATACAACCGCAAAGCTCCGCTTGCGACAAATCCCCGATTTGCCCCTAAGTTTAATCCGATAGAGTTCACCTCCGAGTGGTGGCAAAACCTCTCTGCGGAGGAGTTCGGCGAGGTATTCGGTTCGACTCCGCTCTCTCGCGCTGGGGTTGAGCGAATAAAGGCAAATGTAGAGAAATAGAGAGAGGTGCCGATCGGGCACCTCTCTCTATTTTAATATACCAATTCGTCGCTCTCGCCGCCAAAACCGGGCAGTGCGATGCTATCTCCGTAGCCGCCCTCGACAGCTACCTCGAAAATTTCAAATTCAGGTCTTAAATACTTTTTCATAGTCGTAACTGTTTTAGGGTTATTAGATGTTTGGCTTCTCGGTCAAAAGTACGCAACCGTCGTAAGCTGTTTCGCCCCACTTGGTAGCCTCGAGTGCACCATACATATAGTTGAAATAGTTCGACTCGTTGAGAGAAATAACATCGAGGGTTTCATCCTCAACGTCTCCGCTCAAGCAGATTGTTCCGCCCACAGAACAGCCTGTTCCGTTAACCGTGCTGCTACGGTCACAGCCCGTAAGCATGCCGACGTGCTGGTAACCTACAGCTACGATATTGCAGTAGTTGTGGCAATTAGCGAAGGTCTTATTTGTCTGGCCATAGACGCCTCCGATGCGGTAATTCTTGGTTTCATCCACTGTTCCGGTTACCTCAACATCTCCGAAATTATATACGGTACAGTTGGTTCCACTCAAAGCTCTATCTGTTGCAGCCATATATCCACCAATAAGCA
>JAFZDR010000109.1 GCA_017561105.1 Alistipes sp.
ATCGACTTTGCAACCCGTCAGGTTAAGGATGAGTTCAAGCAGCTCACGCTCCTTCGTCTTGGCACTTCGGGAGCATTGCAGGCAGACATCAAGGTTGGAGAGCGAGTATTCTCGCGTACCTCGGTAGGTTTCGATGGCCTACTCAACTACTACGCAGGTCGAAACGAGGTTTGCGACCTCGCCATCGAGAAGGCTTTCGTGGAGCACACCGGCTGGAATCCACAACTTACCGCGCCATATTTTATCGACGCCGACAAGTCGCTCTTTGAGCTCTTCCGCGACATCACACGCGAGGGCATTACCATCGCTGCACCTGGCTTCTACGCTCCGCAAGGTCGTTGGGTACGCCTGCAGCCACAGGACTTACACCTTAACGAGAAGATAGAGTCATTCCGCTTCGGCGAGCGCTGCATCACCAACTTCGAGATGGAGTCTTCGGCATTGGCAGGCTTGGCAGCACTTATGGGCCACAAGGCGGGTACCGTATGTACAATCATCGCACAGCGCATCGCAAAAGACGCTTGCACCGACTACAAACCGTTTGTGCGCTTGATGATTGAAGAGGCGTTGGAGAAGCTGAGAACTATTTAAGTAGTGGCGCCAAGAGAGATGGCATTTAATGGCAATCGGGCTTTCAGCCCTGAATGACATTGAATGGCAGCGCACTCTAAAAGAGTGCTTAATAACAGGGCGCATTTGTCATTCAGCGAGAGCAACGAGCGAATGTCATTCGTTGCCATTCAGCGAACAAAGTGAGCGAATGTCATTTTGCTACGCTAAAAAAGAGAACATAACAAATAAAGTAAAACATAAAAATAACAGAAATCTTAGTGGAGCAAAGCGACTAAGTCCCACTTTTCCAAAGGGGGATTTAGGGGGAATGTCAAGATGGAAAAATTTCATAATCCCTCCATTTCGGTTTGTGTTAAATTGAAATAGAAACATAAATCAAAAGTAAAACAATAAAAACAAACAGAAATTATGAAATTTACAGTATCAAGTTCAGCTTTGTTGTCGTTGTTGGCGACAACAGGTAAAGTAATCAACAGCAAAAACACACTTCCAATTCTCGACTACTTCTTGATGGAGTTGAAGGGTAACGAGTTGAAGGTTACAACTTCGGATCTCGAGACAACTCTCGTAGGTACTATCCAGGTTGAGAATATGGAGCGTGAGGGTACAGTTGCTGCTCCTGCAAAGTTGATGCTCGATGTATTGAAGGAGTGTTCGGAGATGCCGCTCACTATCGATGTTAACGAGAGCAGCTGGGAGATCAATATCTCTTGGAACAGCGGTAACTCTTCGGTTCCTGGTGCAAACCCTGTAAGCTATCCTCAGACTCACGAGCTTTCGGACGAGAAGCGTGAGGTATCGCTCGATGTTGATGTTTTGGTAAACGGTATCAACAAGACTATCTTCGCTACAGCAGACGATGAGTTGCGCCCTGTAATGAATGGTGTCTACTTCAACTTGGACGAGCAGGAGCTCACTTGCGTAGCAACCGACGCTCACAAGTTGGTTAAGCACACTGTTGAGTGCGCATGTGGCGTTAAGGCTGCATTCATCTTGCCAAAGAAGCCTGCAAACCTCTTGAAGAATATCCTCTTGAAGGAGGAGGGCGAGGTTAAGATGACTTTCGACCAGAAGAATGTTGTATTCCAGTTGTCGAATAGCACTTTGGTTTGCCGTCTTATCGAGGGTGCTTATCCAAACTACAATGTAGTTATCCCACAGGCTAATCCTAACAAGTTGTTGGTTGACCGTATCGGCTTGTTGAACGCTATCAAGCGTGTGGCTGTATGTTCGAACCCTACAACAAACCTTATCCGCCTCGATATCTCGAACAATAAGGTTATCCTTGCTGCTCAGGATGTAAACTTCTCGATTTCGGCTAACGAGTCGTTGTCGTGCAGCTACGAGGGTGCTCCAATCACTATCGGTTTCAAGTCGACATTCCTTGTAGAGATCCTCTCGAACATCGAGACTCCTACAATCCTCGTTGAGTTGGCTGACTCTACTCGCGCAGGTGTTTATAAGCCTGTTTACGACGATGTTCAGAGCTCTTCGACTTTGATGTTGTTGATGCCTATGATGATCAACGCATAAATCTAACCTAATTAAAAAAAATGAGAATTAGCTAATGGCTAATGGCCAATGGCTAATAGCAGATATTATGAAACTCAATTTGCGTCGCCCGATGGTCTTCTTCGATTTGGAGACCACGGGCACAAATATCGCGAGCGATCGTATCGTCGAGATCTCGGTTGTGAAGATTATGCCCGACGGCTCGATGGATGGTGGCGCACCTAAGACCAAACGAATAAATCCGGAGATGCCTATCCCGGCAGAGGCTACCGCGGTGCACCACATTACCGACGAGGATGTGAAGGATTGTCCGACATTCCGCCAGATAGCAAAGTCGTTGAAGAGCTACCTGGAGGGTTGCGATTTCTGCGGCTTTAACTCAAACCGCTTCGATTTGCCGATGTTGGCCGAGGAGTTTATGCGTGCAGGTGTCGATGTCGATTTCTTCAAGCGAGCTCAATATGTGGATGTACAGAATATCTTCCACAAGAAGGAGGAGCGCACCTTGGTTGCGGCATATCGTTTCTACTGCGGCAAGGAGTTGGAGGCGGCGCATAGTGCCGATGCCGACACTTTGGCAACCTATGAGGTGTTGTGCTCGCAGTTGGATCGCTACAGCGACTTGGAGAATAGCGTGGACTTCCTCTCGGAGTTCTCGTCGCGTGGCAAGACTGCCGATTTTGCAGGCCGTATAGCTTTCGATGATAAGGGCGCCGAGATCTTTACTTTCGGAAAGTACAAGGGTCAATCTGTCGAGGCGGTATTCCGCAAGGAACCGAGCTACTACGATTGGATTATGAACGGAGATTTTCCGAACTATACAAAGAAAATTTTTACCGAGATTAAACTCAGACTGAAATAGTTTTTCGATGAAGATACGCAGTTTGCTTACAGCTCTCGCTTTTGCACTCTCCGCCTCAATGATTAGTGCATCAGCGCAGGAGGTGGTTGTTATTGGAGGTGTCAAATACTCCATTCACGATGTAGTGAAGGGCGAAACGCTCTATTCGTTGGCACGAAAATATGGCGTTACCGTCGATGATATTGTCGGTGCTAACGCTACTCTCACCAACGGGTTGAAAGCGGGTCAGCGCATTAAAATTCCGATTAAGACGGAGGTCGAGGTTGCAGCAAATACGCCTTCCGAGGAGGTTGCAGCCAAGACTCACAAGGTAGCTAAGCGAGAGACGCTATACTCACTCTCGAAGAGGTATGGTGTGAGCGTCGAGGCGTTGTGTGAAGCCAATCCTCATATTAAAAAGGGGTTGAAGGCGGGGCAGATTATTACTATCCCGTCAAAGCCGACACCTGCAGTTGCTGAACCTGTAGTTGCGTCTGTAGTTGCAGAGCAGACATCACCACAGCCCGTAGTAGAGGCACCAAAGCCGGTGGAGCCGGTGGCGCAGCCATTAACCGAGAAGGTTGCCGAGGAGCCAAAGAGCCAGGAGGTGACACCGAGTGTTGAGCAGATTGCATTCCGAACTTTAAAGTCGGGCGATAGGGCAGAGGTAGCTCTGCTATTGCCTCTCGGCACCGAGGATAGACCGGCACAAAACTATCTCGATTTCTATCGTGGTTTCTTGATAGGCTTGGATAGTGTGCGTATGTCGGGCCATTCGGTAAATCTCAACCTTTACAATACAGCGCATGACCATAATCGCATCTCCGAGATTGTCGCTTCGGATGCACTCGACAATGCGAATTTGGTCGTAGGACCCGTCTACGAGGATGAACTTATCCCCGTGGCTGCAGCTTTGCAGGGCAAGGGTACGCCTGTGGTATCGCCGTTGGCAAATCTGACACAAATAACAAGTAATTGCGTCTTTCAGATGTCGCCATCGCCTGCAACGAAGTTCGACAAGGTGCGAAATATGTTCGACGGCTCGAAGAGAGTGGTTATTATCTCAACCGATAAGGTTGATAAGGAGTTTGATGCCGAGGTGCGCTCGATGCTTAAGGATACTTCGTATGTGGTGGAGCACAAATATATCTACGAACACCCTTCGATTATCGAGAAGCGCGAAAAAGAGCGCGAGAAGATGCGTGCCGAGGGCTTGGTCGTAGATGAAACCCCTTCGCCAAGTGATATGTCGCCATTGTTGCGTGGAGAGAATCCTACGGTGATAGTTGTTACTGCCGACAACGAAATAGAGGTGGATCGAATCCTGGCTGCTATTGCATCGGCAAACATCGCTCTCACGGCTCGTTCGCAGAAGGTTGTGCCATTCGTAGTATATGGCAACAATCGCTGGAATCGTTATCGCAATATCGACCGCGCAATTCTGTTTACAAACAATGTAACGATGCTATCGACCTACCACGCGCGTCGCAGCGAGCCTATAATCCGCAACTTCGACAAACGCTTTGTCGAGGAGTTTGGTGCGTTGCCGTCGCTCTACGCATATCGTGGCTACGATGCTGCCGTAGTGTTTGTGAAGTCGTTGTATGGCGCAATGGAGACAGGCTTGGAGGGTGCACATCTGATACCGCTTCTTACACCTTACGCCTTTG
>JAFZDR010000110.1 GCA_017561105.1 Alistipes sp.
GGTCTTAATGGAGGAGGTACTTACGAGGGAGGTTATACCGAGTGTTACAACACCGGTAACTTGACAATCACCGAGGATGCCGAGGCTGGAGAAAATCTCTATTTGGCTGGCTTTATAGCTTACAAGGGTGTAGATTACCAGGCTAATTTCACAAACTGCTACAATTCAGGTAATCTCGTTTGTAAGGCTCGTTCGGGCTTCTCTACAGCTGAGATTGCCGAAACTGCATACAACAAGAAATACATTGTTGGTATAGGCTCTTTGATTGGTCAGGCACGACTTGATCCGGCTACTAAGGCTAACTATAACAAACTTACGGGTACATTCGTGAACACCGGCAACATCGAGTATAGCGGTACTAACGAGAGCGGTCCGGTTTATGTCGGTGGTATTATTGGTATGAATGACATGCCAACAACTTCGGATTATTGGGCAGGTACAGTCTACAACCTCGCAGATGTAATCAGCACCGGTACTGCTGCAACCGAGCACTATGTTGGTGGTATCTTTGGTAATACAAACTCGTCGGTACAGAACTGCGTGGTATACGGCAAGGTTCAGGGCAAGGGTACCGAGAATGTAGGTATGATTATGGGTTCGGCACGCGCGGAGGGTAGCGTAGTGGCTACAAGCTGTCAGGTTGGTGGCTCTATCATCGAAGTTCAAGTAGACGAGGAGGACGAGTCGGAGAAGGAGGTTGAGATTGCTATCACCACCGACAACTACTTCAAATACATCTATGGTAGCCGCGAGGCATCGGATGTAGACGGCGGCTCAGTTCTTACCGAGAAACCGGTTGTTGAATAACCCTTAAAACAGTTACGATTATGAGAAATTACTTAAAACCTGAGGTTGAGGTTTTTGAGGTGGCTGTCGAGGGCGGCTACGGCGACAGCGTACTCCTTCCTGGTTTCGGAGGTGAGAGCGATGAGTTGGTTTACTAATTAGCTTTTAGCCATTGGTCATTGGCCATTAGCCGAAAATAGAGAATCGGGCGAGGTAACTCGTCCGATTCTTTTGTTTTGTGGTAAATATTTTGTATATTTGTACAAACTAAAGTAGTTGCTATGACAAATTTCAGAATTGGCCACGGATACGATGTTCACGCCCTCGGCGAGGGGTTGCGACTTGTGCTTGGCGGAGTGGAGATAGCTCACGAGAAGGGTTGTATCGCCCATTCCGACGGTGATGTGTTGGTACACGCCATTTGCGATGCACTGCTCGGTGCTGCAGCATTGGGCGATATCGGCAAGCACTTTCCCGATACCTCGGCGGAGTTCAAGGGCATAGATTCGCTCATTCTATTGCGCAGAGTAGTAGAGCTGCTCGGCAAAGAGGGTTATAAGGTTGGAAATATCGACTCTACAATAGCGATGCAACGACCTAAGTTGCGTCCACATATCGACCTTATGCGCGAGCGCATTGCCGAGGCTGCAGGCGTAGCTGTTGAGCAGGTGTCGGTAAAGGCGACAACAACCGAGCGACTCGGCTTCGAGGGCGAGGAGAAGGGTGTTTCGGCAACAGCGGTATGCCTTATAACTAAAATCTAAACATGCCGAATTAGTCCCTTCGCAATCATGGGTATCGAAAACGATACCCAACAAACAATGAAGAACTTTAATTACAAATAAAAAAGCCAATTGCTAACTGCTAATGGCAAAAAGCTAAATAGAACATGTCAGAGATTAGAAATTTGGAGCCCAAGTTAGTTTGGGAGTTGTTCGATGATATCACGCGCGTACCGCGCCCATCGAAGAAGGAGGAGAAGATTGGTACATTCTTGGTTGATTTTGCCAAGGCGCACAATTTGGAGTACCAGTGCGACGCTATCGGCAATGTGGTAATTCGCAAGGCAGCAAGCGAGGGTTACGAAAATCGCCCTACCGTAGTTTTGCAGGCACACACCGATATGGTTTGCGAGAAGAATTCGGATAAGGTATTCGACTTCGAGAACGATGCTATTCAGACCTATATCGACAATGGTTGGGTGAAGGCCGACGGTACAACACTCGGTGCAGACGACGGTATCGGCATCGCCGCAGCATTGGCTTTGCTCGTAGATGAGAGCGTGGCGCACCCTGCACTCGAAGCACTCTTCACCGTTGATGAGGAGACAGGTCTTACCGGTGCATTTAACCTCGGCGAGGGTATGGTACAGGGCAAGTACCTTATCAACCTCGACTCGGAGGATGAGGGCGAGGTATTTATCGGTTGCGCAGGCGGCGTCGACACATTGGCATATCTGCCACTCGTTCAGGAGGTTGCACCAAGCAACTACGCATACTACAAAGTTGCTGTAAGTGGTCTTTTGGGAGGTCACTCGGGTGACGATATCGATAAGGGACACGCCAACTCGAACAAGTTCGCAGCTCGCATCGCCGAGCGTGCAGCAAGATTGTTCGGTGCAAAGTTGTCGCACTTCGACGGCGGAAATTTGCGTAATGCAATTCCTCGCGAGGCCTACATTGTCTTGGGTGTTCCGAGCGACAAAGCAGCAGCGTTCGAGGCCGATGCAAAGGCATTTGGCGAGGCGTTATGTGCAGAGTTCGCAATCGTTGAAAAGGGTGCAAAAATCGAGTTGTCGAAGGCGGAGGTTCCCGCTACTGTATTAGCAGAGGCTACTCAGCGCAACCTCTTATTGGCATTGATCGGTGTTCCTTCGGGCGTATTGGCTATGTCGGCAGCGATGCTGGGCTTGGTCGAAACTTCGACAAACCTCGCATCGGTAAAATTTGCAGAGGGAAAGATCGTAATCACCACATCGCAGCGTTCATCGTCGGAGAGCGCAAAGGAGTATGCCAAGTTGCATGTAGAGTCGGTATTTGTAGCTGCAGGTTGCGAGGTTGTACACTCGGACGGCTACCCTGGTTGGTCGCCAAATCCGCAGTCGGCACTCCTCGAGTGCACAAAGGAGGCATACAAGAAGCTTTTCGGCTCGGAGCCTAAGGTGCGTGCTATCCACGCAGGCTTGGAGTGCGGTTTATTCCTCGAGAAGTACCCACACTTGGAGATGGTGTCGTTCGGCCCTACTCTTCGCGGTGTTCACTCGCCTGACGAGAGATTGGAGATAGCTACAGTTGATAAGTTCTGGAAGTTGCTTGTAGAGGTGGTTGCTTCTATTCAATAGTAAATCCATTAGCAATTCGAACAAAGTATCGGTTGTCGGAGTAATCTATTACGCCCGCAACCGATATTTCGTTTGTAGGGATCTTATCGGCGGCATAAAGGCATGTTGGCAGAGTACGAACTACAAGCGAATCACCCTCAGCATCTACAAAAGTGCGATATGTGGTTACGAGTGAGCCATCCACCCTATCGCACCACAACACTCCACGCTCCTCGTCGCAGATGCGTATCTTCTCAAAACGAATAATTGCGCCTATGTCGGCGGCACTCACCTCCGAGATGCGTTTGGTGGCGACCTTAAAATTATCACATATCCCCACCACGCGGATATAGCGATCGAGCAACTCCTTGTCTATATTGGCAATCGGAAAATCACCCGTCGATGGGGCTCCGAGTTCAACTTTACCTCCAATACGCGCCAACATCAGACCATTGCAGAAGATTTCAATCTCGGAATGCACGGGCAACTCCATAGCCAAATTGCTCGACTCGATAGCGATCTCTATTCCGCCACTTCTATCCACCACAACCACACTCTTGACAAACTCACCCAGCCAATCGTTTGCGACCACTACACCGCGCAAAGTGTAGTCGTTCGTAATGCGATAGTGGCTGCCACTGCACAACGACTTGAGGTAGGCAATGGACACCTCGCCCGCAGGAGCGTTGCCACCGCCCTCCGAGCCGCCATTACAGCCACATAACACAGCCGCGCTAAAGAGTATTATCAGTAGTCGAAATATCACTTTTTGAGTTCGGTTTTATAACAAACTGCTTTCCTATGCCCATACCGACCGTCCTGTAGTACAAAAC
>JAFZDR010000111.1 GCA_017561105.1 Alistipes sp.
AACGACTTGGCTACAAAGTAGCAACCACCCTCCGACTGACTACCACCGAACAAATCGCGCAATCCCTGCAACATCTTGTTGGCATACTCTGCACCCTCGCGACGAGTGCAAGGGTGAGCAGGATCGTAGCAGGCGTGCGGTTTGATAATCGACAAGACATCGATATACTCCAAACCACGGAAGCCCAACTCGGCAACCTTAGGCTCATAGTCAAGGAAGTATTTGTCGTGCGACTGCTTGTAGCAGATATTGAACATCTGACCTCCCGACCACGCGCGATTTGCCTGCAACGAGCCATCGGGGTTCTTCGCCGCATCTGCGCCATTGTTCCAATCCGACGAAATCTCATAGCAATCGGTACGATTGGTATGTCCTACGATACGATATCCATTTTCCTGCGCATACTTTATACACTCGCGCAACTTCTCCTCGCCACCGAGCGAAGGCTCAACAGGAAAGACCGTAGGATAGCGACCATCGTGTCCCTTGTGATTCCAACCTACCAGACAGAGCTGAGCCTTCTCCACGCCTTGACGCTTCAACTCGTCAACAATATCCTTAACTTGGCCGAAAGTTACAGCAACACGCATCTCAGGCTCATTCTCCAAAGTTTGATGTTCAACAGGTGTCGGCACAGGCTTCCACCCCTGACGAATACGAATTTCGGGAGCAGTTGCGGCGTAGGCAAGATGCTCATTATCCTTCACGCGCTCCTTCAACATTTGAGGCATTTGATTGCTCTCGATGAGGTACTCACGATAACGACGCGCCATCGCGCTATAATTCTCCTCGCCCTTAGGCATTGGATAGAAATCAATCACAAGTGGCTCATACGCACCGCACTTCGAGATATCGTAGTCGTAAGAGAATGTATATTTACCATCCTTGTGGCGGTAGGTCTGAATGCTTTCAAACTGTAAGCTCTTTGCAATAGCGAGGTACGCACCGCGCTCGGTCTTGAGGCAGCTCATCGACATACGCAAGTTCTTGGCATCGCGCTTGAACTCCTGCATACCTGCGTGCTTGAAGCCATACAGAAGACCATCCTCAGCAACGAAATAACCCTCTTCACCATCGTTGGCACGAGCAAACGAAGGGGTAACTACCACCCTCGCAACACCCTCCAATGCCGAAGGCTCGATGCAGAGGTGGAGGTGGCGCTCACCAAACAAACCGCCTTTAGCCTCCAACACCACGGTCTTAACCTCGGTCGTACCATCCTTGTAGGTTATATTCAACTCGGCGCTCTCGTCTGCGCTATAGCACGCAACAAAAGCACAAGCAACAACCACTGCAAGCAAAAATTTTTTCATAGGATTTCTTCAGTTTTTTGTACTATGGTACAAATATAGAGATTTTCTACCAAAAAAGCAATCGCTCCGACTTGAAAAATCGGAGCGACTGACATAATTATTTCAAATTCCTTACTCAAACCCGACAGCGGGCCTGACAAGCGTAATTTCAAGAGTTGCGAGGCGTACTACTTCTCGAATGGAACGAGCGAGAGATAGAGCTCCTCGAGCTGTGCCGGATCGATTGGTGATGGACCGTCGAGCATAACATCACGACCTGCATTGTTCTTAGGGAACGCGATAAAGTCACGAATAGATTCTACGCCACCGAACAACGAGCAAAGACGGTCGAAACCGAATGCCAAACCACCGTGAGGCGGTGCACCATAGCGGAATGCGTTAATCAAGAAGCCGAACTGAGCCTCAACCTGCTCCGGAGTGAAGCCCAAGCACTTAAAGATAAGCGACTGTAACTTAGGATCGTGGATACGGATAGAACCACCACCGATCTCGGTACCGTTACAAACAAAGTCGTATGCGTTAGCACGAACTGCGCCAGGATCGCTCTCCAACTTATCAACATCCTCCAACTTTGGCGATGTGAATGGGTGGTGCTTAGCGTAGAAACGCTCAGTCTCATCATCCCACTCGAACATTGGGAAGTCAACAACCCAAAGTGGTGCAAACTTCTTAGGATCGCGCAAGCCAAGCTGCTCGGCAACCTCCAAACGAAGTGCGCACAACTGTGTGAGAGCCTTATACTTCTTACCGCAGAGGATCAAGCACAAGTCACCCGCCTTAGCACCCAAGCGCTCAGCGATAGCCTGCAACTCCTCTGGCGAGAAGAACTTATCGATAGACGACTTAATGCCGCCCTCTTCAACCTTAATCCAAATCAGGCCCTTGGCACCTACCTGCGGACGCTTAACATAGTCTGTCAAGGCGTCAATCTGCTTGCGAGTGTACGAAGCGCAACCTGTAGCCGCAAAACCTACAACATACTCAGCATCATCGAATACCGAGAAGTTGTGGCCATGAGCCAAGTCGGTAATATCCGAGAACTCCATGCCGAAACGCAAATCCGGCTTATCCGAACCATACTTCTCCATCGCCTCGCTCCATGGCATACGACGGAATGGCTCTGTAAACTCGATATTCAAGACGCTCTTGAACATATGCTTAGCCCAGCGCTCGAAGATCTCGAGGATATCCTCCTGCTCTACGAACGACATCTCGCAGTCGATCTGTGTAAACTCTGGCTGACGGTCTGCACGCAAATCCTCGTCGCGGAAGCAGCGTACAATCTGGAAGTAGCGGTCGTAACCCGAAACCATCAACAACTGCTTCAAAGTCTGTGGCGACTGTGGCAAAGCGTAGAACTCGTTAGGATTCATACGCGAAGGCACAACGAAGTCGCGAGCACCCTCCGGAGTAGACTTGATGAGGTAAGGGGTCTCAATCTCGAGGAAGCCCTCACCATCGAGGAAACGACGAATCTCCTGAGCCATCTTGTGGCGGAGAATCATATTACGCTGCAATGGTGGACGGCGAAGGTCGAGGTAACGATACTTCATACGAAGATCATCGCCACCATCCGAGTTCTCCTCGATTGTGAATGGAGGAATAACCGCCTGGTTCAAAATGTTAATCTTCTCTGCAACAACCTCGATATCGCCTGTAGGCATCTTAGCGTTCTTCGACTCGCGCTCGATAACGCGGCCCACAACCTGCACTACGCACTCGCGGCCGAGCTTCGATGCAGCCTCCTTGGTAGCCTCGTCAGAGTGCTCCTCAACAACGATCTGAGTGATACCATAACGGTCGCGGAGGTCAATAAATGTCATTGCTCCGAGGTTGCGCACCTTCTGCACCCAACCTGCCAATGTTACTGTCTGTCCGACATTTGTGGCACGCAATTCGCCACAAGTATTACTTCTATACATAGAGTTTTATATTATATTTTGTATCTTTGTCGCCAAATAACCCACAAAGTTACAAAAAATTATGGAAATCAATCGCGAAAAAGACGAAAAATATATGCGTTTAGCTATCGAAGAGGCTAAACTTGCACTAAAAGCCGACGAAGTACCCATCGGAGCGATCATTGTATCGGGTGGATGCATCGTTGGACGAGGACACAATCTTGTCGAGACTTTGGTCGATGTAACGGCACATGCCGAGATTCAGGCAATCACTGCAGCCTCCTCCACTATCGGCGGAAAATATCTCAACGACTGCACACTCTATGTTACCGTCGAGCCTTGCCCGATGTGCGCAGGAGCGTTGGCCTGGAGTCAGATCGGTCGTATAGTTTACGGCGCATCCGACACAAAAAGAGGATTTTCGACCATCTCGAACAATATGCTTCACCCTAAAACCGTTGTTACTGCAGGAGTGCTTCGCGAGGAGTGTGAGCGACTTATGACCGATTTTTTTGCAAAACTCCGATAAGTTTTCTACCTTTGCAGATTGAAACGCGAAATTTTAACAACAACAAAAATAGAAATTAAACTATGAAGAAGTTATTCGTAACAATGTGCGCGATTCTCGCCGTAGGTTTTGCTTCGGCACAGAGCGAGGTTATCGCTAAGTTCAACGAGGGTGTAACTGCCATCCAGGGCAAGAACTACACTTCGGCAATCGCTCTTTTCGAGACCGTTATCGACAAGGGTATGGACTCTGAGGATAGCAAGGTGCTTACTTGCGTAAATACAGCAAAGAAGTATCTTCCTGTATGTTACCAGAATGTAGGTCTTTCGGCTGCTTCGCAGAAGAACTACACAAAGGCTATCGAGTACCTCACAAAGGCTGCTGAGGTAGCAGAGTTGTATGGCAACTCAACTGCAAAGCAGAAGGCAAACATGGTTCTCGCAAAGGTTTACCAGGTACAGGGTGGTGAGGCTTTCAACGCAAAGGATTACGCTACTGCTGCTTCGGTATTCGAGAAGGGCTATGCTGCAAATCCTCGTAACACCGACATGGCTTTGAACCTCGCAACTTCATACTGCGAGTTGGGCAAGTACGATGAGGGTATGGCAATCTACGACAAGATCTGCAAGATGCCGGCTGACAAGTACGCTGCTGCTATCGCAAAGGCTGAGGCAAACAAGACTCTCTACACCAACAACAAGGTAGCAAGCATGCAGCAGGCAGGCGATTTCGACGGCGTAATCGCAATGGCTGAGAAGTTGCAGGCATCGGCTCCTGCTTTGGCAGAGAAGATCCGCATCGAGGCTTACAACGGCAAGAAGGATTATGCAAAGGTTATCGCTCTCGGCGAGACTGCTGCTGCAGCTCAGACAAGCGAGGAGGAGAAGAGCTCAATCTACTTCTTGGTAGGTGCTGCTCACAATGCTAAGTACAACGCAAGCGGCAACAAGGATGCAGCTTCGCGCGAGAGTGCTATTGCAGCATTGAAGAAGGTTACAGCAGGTGCAAGCGTAGAGGCTGCTAAGGCTGCTTTGGCCGACTTGGAGAAGTAAAAAAGTTTTCCAAAAAATAGAAAAGCAGGGTTCAAACCCTGCTTTTTTTGTCGCCCATATTAGTTGCTCTTTGGGGATAAATCCAACGCCTCGACCTTGAGCACTCCGCCCATATAGATAAGCAACTTCGCCCCCTTATCCTCGACGAACATAACAAGATCCGAAGCGACCATCGCCTTTTCATCTATCGCCACAAAGCCTCTGACACGCTCCCCGCCACCGAACTCGTTATTATCGAACTTAAACTCATGAAGTGTTGCGGAGTAGACATTCAATCTATCTTGGAGGGCAGCACACACCTCATTCGATGCCTTCGAGTGCTCGATAATGATTATCGAATTGACACCGTCGAGAAACTCCTTGCCGAGCTTGGGTTTAAGTATCGCCTTAACAAATCCAAGGCCTTGCCCCTTCTGTATTACCACGCTATTCACACCCTTCGCATCCTTAAACTCTGCAACAATCTGCTTTACGGAGTCGGAAACCGAAATCGGCTGGTCGGCATATACACTCCAATTTGCAAATAGTAGTGCGAGAGCCAATAGCGAAGTCAATCGCATTCTTTTCATTATTATCGTTGTTTGTTAAACATTTACCACTCTACTCTATCGGCTCGGCATCCTCGATATTTGCATGACGCACCACCTCCATAATCTCCTCGCGCAGCGCCTTTGGCGTAACATTTTCGCGAATAACCGTAATGTATGAGTGGCGCACTTCGCGTTCGACAACCTCGCGAGGAAGTTGCTCGAAATAGATATCGTTCCAATGCCTCTTATTGAAATGCCAAGCCGGGGTTATTGCCGAGAGATACTCATCGCGCAATACCACCGCTCTATCGGGCTGACACTTTACAGCTATGCGCTCGGCGTGTTCTAACACACAGCAGGCAAACATTCGTCCACCCACCTTATACACCACAGCATCATCGCCAAACGGCTGGCACTCCTCTACCAGCGGCAACGACAAGATATACTCTCGCAAATCAATAATATCCATACGACAAAGATAATAAATTTTTCGATTAGTAGAGTGAGAATCTATTAGAACGGTATTTCATTTAAGGAGATGACCGCAAGGCAAATAAGAAGCCGAGTACGCAACATACTTGTCGTATGTGAGCAACTCGGCTTCCGAAGTTTAACGCAGCAAACGCTGCTTAAAATTAAAGTCCCAACTTTTTGCGAATAGCCTTTGGTACCGCATTCTTATTCACCATAATCTCCATAGTCTTGTACTCAACATATGGGCGAGAGAAGTAGTAGTAACCCTCGTATGGTGGACGAACATCCCAAGAGTTCTTAACCTTGAAGAATGGATTGCCATTCTGGTCGGTTGCAGTACCAATAATAACCATACCATGGTCGTCGGTATTCTCGTAGTTGTCGAACGCCTCCTGACGCATAAGCTGGGTGATTTTCTTCTCCTTAACAGGCTTATCAAAGCTATAGAGCTCCTTCGCACGCTCCTGATCCGAAAGACGACCCCAACGCTCAGCCTCGGTACCACTCATGCTCTCGATATTATCCTCAGGAATGATACCGATAGCCTTGGTACGGTGGAAACCCTTCTCCGAAACATCGGCAGCCCAACCTACCGAGTAGTTATTTGCAAGGGCGTTATCAACAATCTGCATCAACTCGTCGAGTGGTACATTGTACGCCTTCTCCCACATCCAGTTGTCAGGCACCTCAACGAT
>JAFZDR010000112.1 GCA_017561105.1 Alistipes sp.
ACTCATCGAGGAGGTTGAGTCGCTCGGAGGTATGGCTAAGGCTATCGAGACAGGCGTACCTAAGATGCGTATCGAGGAGGCAGCTGCTCGTACCCAGGCTCGTATCGACTCGGGTGAGCAGAAGATTATCGGTTTGAACGAGTACCGCCTTGCTAAGGAGGCTCCAATCGATATCCTCGCAGTAGATAACACTGCAGTTCGCGAGAGCCAGATCAAGCGTCTCAACGAGTTGAAGGCTAACCGTGATCAGACCGCTGTAGATAAGGCTTTGGCAGCAATCACAGAGTGCGTGAAGACAGGTAAGGGTAACCTCCTTGAGCTCGCAGTTGAGGCTGCTAAGGTACGCGCTACCCTCGGTGAGATCTCGTATGCTTGCGAGGTTGAGGTAGGTCGCTACTCGGCAGTTATTCGTTCAATTTCGGGAGTTTATAGTTCGGCTATGAAGAAAGATGAGAATTTCGAGAAGGCACAGCAGATGTGCGCTGACTTCGCTAAGAAGGAGGGTCGTCAGCCTCGTATCATGATTGCTAAGCTTGGTCAGGACGGTCACGACCGTGGTGCTAAGGTTGTAGCAACAGGTTATGCTGATATCGGCTTCGACGTGGATATGGGACCTTTGTTCCAGACTCCGGCTGAGGCTGCTAAGCAGGCAGTAGAGAATGATGTACATGTTGTTGGTGTATCGTCACTCGCAGCAGGTCACCTCACTCTCGTTCCTCAGATTATCGAGGAGCTCGCTAAGCTTGGTCGCGAGGATATCATCGTAGTAGTGGGTGGTGTAATTCCTGCACAGGATTACGATCAGCTCTACAAGGATGGTGCCGCAGCTATCTTCGGTCCTGGTACCAAGATTCCTGATGCAGCAATCAAGTTGCTCGAGATTTTGGCAGAGTAATTTCAAGTGATATGCCGCGTTTGCGGCATATCACCCAAATAAAAAAGACGGGTTTTAGCCCGTCTTTTTTAGTTCCAAATCTACTCTCTTTAGAAGCCCTGCTTGATGGTCACCTTCGACTCGGCCATAAAGCTGCGAACGGTAACGTAGCCGATGCGCTCAACGCCGCTCTCGTTAGGCTCAATCTGCAAGCAGATGCCCGAAGTCCACTGCGCCAACTCTCGAGTCTGCTCGTAATCCTCAATAACCTTTACCACCTTAATCCATCCTGATGGGGTTCTATCGCCGGTCTCAGGATCGACCTCCCAAGCATCCATACCACTCTGGTATGTAATCTGTACATCGTCAACACCGGTAGAGTTCACCGGAATAATCAACTCTCCACCCTGGCTCGATACTGTGTAGCTATCCTGATTGAATGATACTGACGGAATATCTTTAATCTGACATCCGAACATCGCAGCAGCTGCAACTGCCAAAACAAGAAACTTTTTCATAGCTAAATCTGTTTTGAATCTTTATACTAAATTATCGGTTACAAATTTACCCCCCCCCACGAATTTTGCAAATTTTTCGGCATAAAAATGAAAAATAAAGAGAGAGAGGTTGAAATAGAGCCCTATTCTGGTTGGTAACCCGTATCTTCAAGTAGTGGTGTACCATTGGCAGCCGCTACAGCGAGTTGGTCGCAACGGTTATTCTCGACGGTATCGGCGTGTCCCTTTACCCATACAAAGCGGACATGGTGACGGCGATAGATGCGCAAGAAGCGTATCCAGAGGTCAGGGTTTTTCTTACCTGAAAATCGTTTCTTCTCCCAACCGAAGACCCAACCCTGCGAAACGGCATCGACCACATACTTCGAGTCGGAGTAGATTGTAACCTCCGAGCCATCGAACTTCAACGCCTCGAGTGCCACGCATACCGCCATCAGCTCCATACGGTTGTTGGTCGTGAGGCGGAAGCCCTGCGAAAGCTCCTTGCGGTGCGGTCCGCTCATAAGCACCACACCATAGCCACCCGGTCCCGGGTTGCCAAGCGCTGAGCCGTCGGTATATATGGTGATTACGGGTGCCATAGATTAGCCGAGTACGATATCTTTGAGTTCCGAGAAGTGGTCGATTACATAGCGAGCGCCTGTTCCGCGCAACATATCGGGAGTGTGGCTGCCGAACGATACTCCGCAGAGGTCGCAGCCTGCGCCTCGGCCCATATCCATATCGAAGGTAGAATCGCCAACCACCAACGCCTCGCTACCCTTGACATTGTAGCGCTCGAGAGCCAACAATGCGATGTCGGGTGCGGGTTTTGCATTCACAACATCGTCGGCGCAAACGATGCCGTCGAAGTATTGCGAGATATTGAGTCGAGTAGTCAGGCGATCGAGCACACTGCGGATGTTGTTCGATGCAATAAGCAATGTTATGCCCGCCTTCTTGAGGGTGTCGAGAGTCTCGACTACGCCATTGAACAACTCGATAAGGGGCTCGCACTCGTTCTTATATATGCTGTTAAACTCCACAATCATCTGCTCCATGGTAGTATCGTCGATATCCGGATCGTTGGCAAAGCAACGAAATGCCTCGGGCAATGCCAAGCCGAAATTGCGTTCAACCTGTACGGGGTCTATACCATAGCCGTGCATAGCCAGCATCTTCCTCGATGCGTGAAGAATAGCGGGAATAGTTCGAGCGATGGTACCGTCGAAATCGAGCATTACAACTTTGTAGTTAGCCATTATCTTTATTGGGTTATGTTTACTAATTGTTCGCGGTATGCATCCAAAATACGCGACTTGGAGATAAACCCGCAATAACGATTCTCCTTATCCACCACCGGCAACATCCAGGTGCGATTTGCCTCAAAACGAGGCAATACCTCCTGCATCATCTCACGCTCGAGAATACGGTCAGGTGGCTGAATCATATAGTTTGTAATAGGGTTCTTGCGCTTCGAGGTCTTGAACATATCCTCGCGCAGATCGTCGAGTTGCACAATTCCGAGCAGATGACCTTCGTCATCAACCACAGGGAAGATATTACGACGCGACGAGGAGATTAACTGCACAATATCACCCAAGGTGTTATCCTCCTTAATCTGGGTAAAGTCGTTCTCCATCAACTCGTCGAGCTTGAGGAATACCAGCACCGACTGATCCTTATCGTGGGTGAGCAACTCACCTCGCTGGCGCAACTGCTTGGTATAGATCGAATCGGGATCGAGCCAGCGGCCAACCGCAAAGGCGATACACGACACAATCATCAACGGAATAAACAAACCGTAGCCGTTCGACAACTCGGCAATAAGGAAGATTGCGGTCAGCGGAGCCTTCATAACGCCCGACATCACGCCTGCC
>JAFZDR010000113.1 GCA_017561105.1 Alistipes sp.
GCAAGGAGTGCGTAGAGTTGAAAGATGTGCTTATCGGCGAGGTATGGGTATGTTCGGGACAATCGAACATGGAGATGCCTGTATCGGGCTTTGTGAGGTATAATCAGCCCGTAGCGGAGTCGTTGGAGACCTGCATCGATGCGATAAACTATGGTGACAGAATCCGCATATTCAATGTTCCTAAGAGAATGAAGGACGATGCCCCTGCCGAGGATCTGTTGTCGGGAGAGTGGCAACGCGCATCGTTCGAGTCGTGCGCCAACTGTTCGGCCATAGCATACTTCTTTGCGCAGTATGTAAACGATGCCATACAGATACCTGTGGGCGTTATTGTATCGGCATGGGGTGGCACATCAATCCGTCCATGGATGCCTCGCGACTGCCATAAAGCTACACTCAAAGAGTTGCTCGCAAAGGGCACTATCACCGAGGAGATGTACAACTACCGCACCGGTAATCTACAGCCAGGTCGCAAGGGCTATCCGCAGAATGCAGGTACGCTCTACAATGGTATGATTCATCCTATTCGTGGCTATGCAGCACGCGGATTTTTGTGGTATCAGGGTTGCTCGAACAAGAAGGACTACAAGTTCTACGACAAGCTCCAAGAGGCTATGGTAGCTCGTTGGAGAGAGGAGTGGGGCGACAAGGAGGCGAAGATGCCTTTCTACTATGTGTTGATTGCTCCATTCCGCAAGGTGCAGCGCCCTGATAGCTATGCACGCGGATATTTTGTTGAGAATCAAGCGTTGGCTGCAAAGTCAATCCCTAACTGCGACTACGCTACAACCGAGTGCTATGGAGCTTTGGGCAATATCCATCCTGCAGCGAAAAAGCCTGTAAGCCGACAGCTTGCACTCTTGGCCCTCGACAATGTATATGGCGTTAAGGGCATCGTTTCGGGTGCTCCCGAGCTTGTAAAGAGCACTCTCGCGAATAGAAAATATACGCTCGAATTTGCCAATGGCAAGGGTCTTATGACTCCGCCTTACGAGGAGGTCAGAGGTTTCGAGGTTGCGGGTGCAGACAAGGTATTCTATCCTGCAAAGGCAAAGTTGGTGGGCAACAAGATTGTTGTCAATGTGCCGCAGGAGGTGGCTGAGGCGCACTCGCTGCGTTACTCATTCTACGATTGCCCTCTGACAAGCAATGTCAGCAGTCGTTTCGGTTTCCCGTTGGCTCCGTTCCGAACTGACAGTTGGGAGCTCACCAAATAGGGCGTTACAACGAATAAGAAAAGGGACTACGGCGGTAGTCCCTTTCTCTTTATGGAGTGTGCTGTTACTGCAACTTAATCTCCGACTTCTTGATAAGGATGATTGGTGCATCCCACAATGGAAGTCCTGCACAGCGAAGGTTGCCCGCGCCGTTAGCACCCTCGGCAATATCAACCTCGTTTGCTCCGCGAGTAATAACCGACGAGAGGTCGTGCACATAGCCCGTAATAGGCTCGACATAGACCAAATCCTCGACTGCGAAGTCCACGAGCGTAACGCTCACATTCTCCTTGTTGAGATTGTCGGTTGGCACCAAGTCGCTCTTCCAGAGCATTACACCAACCTTCTCGCCACTCTTATTCGCCAAGCCTACGCACTTAATCTCGCTATTGGTAAATGCCTGGCACTTAACTTCTACCGGCTGAATGCCGTCGTGAAGAAGGCGTGTGAGGTGCTGAACTGCGTAGTATGACGGACGCTTATACTGAGGCTCGTGCATGAGATTTACGCGCACAAGACCAAACGATTGCTGCATGTAAGGATACTGCAAATCGACAAGCGAGAATATCGACGATGGGATATTCATTGCAAAGTCGTTTGCCATACGACGCAGATCCCACTTTGCCTGCTTATATTCGCTCCACTCGTTGTATTTCATTGCGCTGCCAAACTCGTACGCAGACGGACAACCGCTCTCGCCCTGCACTACATCCAAATCATTGCTGTAACTACGCACCGTGTTGCTGAATGCAAGAATAGATGTAGTAGCGTTGTCAGGGTTAGGGTAGTAGGCGTGGAACGACACCTTGTCGATAAGGTGCAACTTGTTGCGCTCCTTCAAAATATCCAACACACCCTTTACAAATGAAATGTTCGGTGAAGCCAAACCGAGAGCCAAGATTGTAGCCTTAGGATTCTCCTTACGGATAACTTCAGCTGTGTTGATAATAAGCTCTGCAAGAATTGCAGGAGTATTAGCCTTCTGACCATCCGGCTCATTCCAGATCTCGTAAGTAGTTACTCTGTCGCCATAGTGACGCACAGTAGCACGAACATAGTTGCGCCAAGCCTTCATTGTAGGCTCGTCAGTCCAAATAGCCGACTTAAGCGAGATACCGCCACCGCAGTAGAGAGGGTTTCCGTAGCTGAGGCTGAGCCAAGGCTTTACGCCCTGCGCAATAACGCCATCAACAGCCTCGTCGAGCCACTTAAAGTCGTAGACGCCCTTTTTCTGCTCGCATCGAGCCCAACCGCTTTGCAGACGCGCATAGCCCACACCAAGAGGACCGAGGTACTCCTTGTACTTCGAGAATGTAGCATAGTTGCGGTCAAGTCCCTCTGTTCCAACCGACCAACGCGAACGACTTGCGTTATCGGCATCCGATGCATCGAGCTGGCCAATCTTTGGCAACAAGGTGCAGTGTAGCTTAATCTTGTTGTAGACGACCTCCGGGTGCTTAGTCTTGGGTGCAATGTATGCAAAGACCGACGGCACAACCATAGCCGCAAGCACCAATGTTAAAAGCGTTCTTTTCATGGTATAGTTAAGTTATTGGTTAGTAATTACTTCTTGATGTTTGGCAACTCCAAGCCGTAGCCGTTGCGCTTATCCATAGCCTTCAACCACAAGCTGAACAACAACGCCAAGCCACCCAACGATGCGAACATCAACATAGGGAGCGTATAGTTATACGATGCGCCCTCTACGCCCGCTGCAATCTGCTCGGCTACGCCAGGGTTGCTGGTCTTGAGAGCCCAACCAATCAAGATAGGAGTGCCGCTCAAACCGAAGTTCTGAATCCAGAAAATCAACGAGTAGGCGCTACCCAAGAAGCGCTTGTCCATAATCTTTGGAATAGATGGCCAGAGCGATGCAGGCACCAACGAGAACGAGATACCCAAGAGGATAATTGCCACGAATGCAACCACCTCGCTCTTGTAATAAGGCAATACGAGTGCGAATGTCAAGTGGCAGATAATCATCAACAACGAGCCGAGAATAAGCATTGTTGCGCCCTTACCCTTCTTATCGAGGAACCAACCGAGAAGTGGGGTGATGCAGGCTGCACCGATAGGGAACCAACGGAAGATGTCGGCAGCAGTAGTGGCCGAAACGCCGAGGTTGCTCTGCAACATATTCGCCGCAAACTTCTGGAATGGGAAGATTGCCGAGTAGTACAACACGCACAACATTGCAACAATCCAGAACAACTTGCTCTTGAATATATTCACAACATCAGCCAACTTGAACTCCTCCTCGCTCTCGCCCTGTATGGCATCGGCACCGAGCTGCTTATCGAACTTCTTATCCATGAAGCAGAAGATTGTGAAGCAGATGAGGCCAATCAACAAGAGTGCTGTACAGAAAGCTACAGGCTTAACTACGGTAGGGTCGATAGCACCTGCCAAGCGTGGCGAAATGGTGAAGATGAAGAATACACCAACACGCGCAAGAGCCATCTCCAAGCCCATTGCCAAGGCCATCTCCTTGCCCTCGAACCACTTTGCAAGAGCCTTCGATGCGGTGATACCCGCCATCTCGCAGCCACAACCGAAGATCATAAATCCGAGCGATGCAAGCTTTGCGCTACCAGGCATAGCCACCCACCACGAGTTCAACCAGCTCTCCAAAGCCGAGCCTGCGAACCAATCGCTAACGGCGTAGAACTTGATGCAGGCACCAAGGAACATCAATGTTGCCGACAACTCGCCTGTAAAGCGAATACCCATCTTGTCGAGGATGATACCTGCAACAATAAGGAAACCAAGCACATTGAGAAGGTACTCCGAACCCATAAACGAGCCGAATACATCGGGAGTCCAACCGTGTGTCTTCTGAATAATCTCCTGCAATGGGGAGATTACATCAACGAACATGTGCGCAAAGAGCATCATCAGCGCAATGAGTACCATTGCACCCCAACGAGCCCACGCATAGTCGTTTAACTTCTTTTGAATTGTTTGAGTCATAATTGTTTAAGTTTATTATGTATGTAAATCTATATTACTGTTTTGTATATTGCTTGAGCACCTCGTAGGCCTCCTCGACACCCAACTCTCCAGCCTTCGAGATGTCGAGGCAGCCCTTGCGCGTATCCTTCATATATATCTGTATCAGACCGCGGTTGTAGTACGCCTCCGCAAAGTTAGGGTTCAGCTCGATCGCCTTTGTGTAGTCGTCGAACGCCTCTGGCAGCTTGCCCGACAAGGCGAGCAGATTTGCACGGTTGTAGTAGGCGTAGGCAAATCCCGAATGGAGCTTTATCGCCTTTGTCAAATCGGCAATCGCATCGTCGTAGTTGTAGGTGCGAGTGGTGCGATTATGCAACTGTCGTGCAGGGTCGCTCTCTATCGAAATACGCTGGTAGGCGTTGTCAATCGACGATATAAAGTCTATCATCTCGGCCTGCGTAGTAGCTCGGTTGAGATAGACAAACGGATTGGTTGGCGATAGCTGAATGGCTGATGTATAGGTGTTTACAGCATTTGTGTACTGCTTAACCAACGACTCCGAAATGGCGAGCGAGAACAACTCCTCGAATGTTGCCGATGCGGAGTGTATCTTGCTCTTATAGCGGCGATTTATCGCTACGAGCGAGTCGGGAGCGATGTTACTCTCGCGACACGAAAGAGCCAACAGCGGGTTGCCAAGTCGCTCGATAAAGTCGTCGGCACGCTGCGAGTGGAACGCCTGAATAGTGGCTGTCTGCTTGGTCGAATCCTGCGTAAATGTGAACTTAAAGAGTGGCAACAGAGCCATCTTCTCGTTGTTTGTGCGGCGCGAGGTTATGCGTTCGAACGATGAGCCCGCCAACTTGCTCTCGAACGAGAGGAGCTTGTCGAAACGGCGTGTCGTATCGGCATAGATAGAGTAGGTGGTGTCGTTCAGGCGCGATTTATACTCCGCAATCTTGCGCTCGGCAATCTGCTTGTCGCTACGAGCACCCTTGTAGTCGCGCAACAGATGACGCAGATAGCTGCGACCGAGGTAGGCATTCGCAAAGTCGGGATAGAGGTCGATAGCCTTCGTGTAGTCGTTCTTTGCTCGCTCAATCTCGCCCAGCTGCTGGTAGAGTAGTGCGCGGTTGTAATAGACCAGAACATTCTCGGGCGAATACTCCGCCACCTTGTTATAATCCTCGAGCGCACGATTGTAATCGCCTATGCGTGAGCGAATTATCGCACGATTAAAGTATGTAATCGAGCTTGTCGAATCGAGCTGAATAACCCTATCCAAGTCCGACAACGACTGCATCGGACGGTTGGTTTCGTTATAGACCAAGGCACGATTGAAGAAGGACATCGCAAGCGTGGAGTCGCACTTTACCGCCATATCGAAATCCTTCTCGGCCTCGGCAAAGCGCTCCTGCTGCAAGAGCAGAACACCTCGGCGATTGTAACCCAACGGGCTCTCGCGATTGGTACGGATACCGAGCTCGAAATCGTCGTAGGCACGCAGTGTATCTTTCAGATAGAGGTGGCAGACACCTCGGTTGATGTAGGCCTCGGCGACCTTCTTCTCGTAGCGGATAAAGTTGTCGAAGTCGTCGATTGCCTCCTCGAATTGTTGGTTCAAGAGTCGCGTAACACCACGCGAATAGTAGGGGTTAGGAAGGTCGGGGCGCAACTCTATAGCCTCGCGGAAGTCGCTCAGTGCATCGTCGTAATTTCCTAATCGCGAACGAGTTATGGCGCGGTATGTGAAGGCGGTTGTAAACACCGGGTTCTTCTCGATAGCCGTTGTAAAGTCGGCCTCGGCACCCAACAGATCGTCGAGGTTGTACTTGGCAATTCCGCGCAGGAAGTAGCCTTCGTAGGCGTTCTCGTCGAAGCGCAGCAACACATTCAAGGTGCGTATTGCCTCCTTGAAATCGCTCTCCATCATCTGCTTGCGGCCGATGTAGAAGAAGTAGTCGCGATTGTACTGCGCCACAACCGATGTCGTGACGAAGAGTATGCAGAGTATGGCGACTAAGTGTTTGCGCATTCTGTTTTTGGGCTGTTAGCCATTAGCTTTTTTGTTTTTAACATTTTAACATTTAACATTTAACACACCCCCTTTGTTAAAAGTGTTAAAAGTGTTAAAAGTGTTAAAATATGTTAAACGCAGTAGTAGAAAACTACTCACTACTCACTACTAACTACTAACTATTAACTACTCGTTATTAGTTGTCGTTGTAGCCGAAGCGCGAGAGTTGGCGGTCGTTATTGCGCCAATCGTCATTAACCTTGACGAAGAGCTGCAAGAAGACCTTCTTACCAAGGAACGCCTCGATATCGGTACGAGCCTGCTGTCCTACCTTCTTCAGGCGCTCGCCCTTATGACCGATAACGATGCCCTTCTGTGATGTACGCGACACATAGATAGTGGCAGAGATGCGGTCGATAGTAGGCTCCTCCTTGTAGCTATCAATCTCAATCTCGCAACAATACGGAATCTCCTTATCGTAGTTGAGGAGTATCTTCTCGCGTATAATCTCCGACGCAAAGAAACGCAGGGTCTTGTCGGTCAGCGTATCCTTCGGGTAGTATGGCTCACCCTCGGGCAGACGCTCGAGGATAGCTGCGAAGATAGCCTCGATATTGAACTGCTCCTTAGCCGATGCAGGTATAATAACAGCCTCGGGAAGGCGTTCGTGCCACTCGGCAACAATCTTCTCGAGCTTCTCCTGCGTAGTCAAATCAATCTTATTGATTACTACGATTGTAGGTATAGCGCTTGTAGAGATACGCTCCACAATCTCGGCATTGCGCTCGCTCTGCTCCTCGACGGTGTCGGTTACATACAACACCACATCGGCATCGCTAACTGCGCCACGCACGAAGTTCATCATAGACTCCTGCAACTTGTAGGCAGGCTTGAGGATACCGGGAGTGTCGGAGTAGACAATCTGGAAGTCATCGCCATTGACGATACCCATAATACGATGGCGTGTAGTCTGCGCCTTCGATGTAATGATAGATAATTTCTCGCCTACGAGGGCGTTCATCAGTGTCGATTTACCGACATTCGGGTTACCGATGATATTTACAAATCCGCTCTTATGCATCTTAAATTAAAATTTACGCGTGCAAAGATAGCGTTTTTTTAATTAAAAATTAAAAATGCGTTCACCTTTTTACCCATTTACCCTTTTTGGCAGGGCAGGGCGAAAGGTAAATGCTTTAACACTTTTAACACTTTTAACACTTTTAACACTTTTAACATAGGGGGGTGTTAAATGTTAAATGTTAAAAACAAAAAAGAGAGGCCGCGAAGCCTCCCTTCAAATTATGCAGTGCGCCACTATCGACGCATCATACCCATCATATTGCGTGGCATCTTCAACTTGCCACCCGATACCATCTTCATCATCTTGCGCATATCCTCGAACTGCTTGATAAGGCGGTTCACATCGGCCATTGTGGTACCCGAACCCTTAGCGATACGCTCACGACGGCGTGCATTGAGGATTTCAGGCTTCTCGCGCTCGAGTGGCGTCATCGAACCGATAATAGCCTCGGTCTGCTTGAATACATCGTCGCCAATCTCCACATCGCGCAACATCTTGCCCATACCCGGAATCATCGAAGCTACATCCTTGAGGTTACCGAGCTTCTTCACCTGGTCAATCTGCGAGAGGAAGTCGTTGAAATCGAACTTGTTGGTCATCACCTTCTTGGTCAAGCGGCGTGCCTCCTCCTCGTCGTACTGCTGCTGAGCACGCTCTACGAGCGAAACGACATCACCCATGCCGAGGATACGGTCAGCCATACGCTCAGGGTGGAAGACCTGCAAGGCATCCATCTTCTCGCCGCTCGAGATAAACTTCAACGGCTTGTTCACCACCGAACGAATAGAGATAGCGGCACCACCACGAGTATCACCATCGAGCTTGGTGAGCACCACGCCATCGAAATCGAGGCGATCGTTGAAC
>JAFZDR010000114.1 GCA_017561105.1 Alistipes sp.
CATCGATCCCTTCATCACAAGGTTTCCACCAAATACCAATATCACAGCTACAGCCGTAATACCCAACAACTCACTCATTGGAGAGGCCATCTGCTGACGGCGTGCCATCCAGAGCAGTGTGTCGGCCAAATTCTGATTTAACCAGTGGAACTTATCCTTGAGGTAGTCGGTAGCGGTATATGTCTTTACGATTTTTATTCCTCCGAGCGACTCATCGAGAACACTCACCAGATCACCCATACGCTGCTGGCTCTTTTGTGCCGGATGGCGTAACTTCTTGACGATCTTTCCAATAACAAGGCCCACCATTGGCAAGAAGAGCACCGAAAAGAGTGCCAACTCCCACGATATATTCAACATCAACACCAAGTAGCCGATTATAAGGAACGGCTCGCGGAATGCAACCTGCAAGGTGTTTGTGATACAATACTGCACCACTCCGACATCAGATGTTATACGCGAAATGATATCGCCCTTACGCTGGTTACTGAAATAGCCTACATCCTTGCCTATCACGCAATCGTACATAGCATTACGCATACGCTGTACGGTCGATACACGCATACTCTCGACGGTGTAACCTCCGAGATAGCGGAAGAGGTTCGAGAGGAGGTTCATGGCAACGAGTATCACGGCCAACATCATCAACACATTGGTAATGCGCCACTCGGTACCGAAAATCATTGTGTAGAAGTAGTTAAGCCACTGCTGCAAGGCCTCACCCTTGAACGAGAGCTCTGGCATTTCGTATAGTGGCTGAAATGTGAATCCCTCCGAGAACATTGCGTTCAGGATTGGGATAATCATTGCATAGTTGAAGGTGTTAAACACCGCGTGCAGCGCCGAGAAGAAGAAGTATGGTACTGCATATCTGCTTATCGGCTTTGCAAAGCCAAGCAATCTAAGGTACGTCTTAAACATAGTTGGTATCTTCTTTACACCAAACCCTCTTCGTGGTATTCGTGTACTGATTTTATGTAGTGCTCGATTGTCTCATCCATCGAAACAAACGACTTTCCACCGGCAGCATTTTTGTGGCCTCCGCCATTGAAGTAGCGACGAGCAAAGGTGTCGACATCGACATCTCCACGCGAACGGAGCGACACACGGATAAAGCCCTGCTGTGCCGTAAACATCGCCGACATCTTCATCTTCTTAATCGTCAGCGGATAGTTGACAAAACCCTCATTATCGCCCTGCTGGAACCAGAATCGACGCATCTCCTCCTCGGTGAGCGACATATATGCCACCTTGCCACCAAGCAAGGTCTTCATCTTGCGATTTATGGCGTAGCCGAACAATCGCGCACGACCCTCGGTGAAGGAGTTGTAGATGTTGTTATATATCTGCGGAATATCTATGCCCGAACCTGCCAATACCGACACTGCCTGGAACAACTCAGGCGAGAGATTCGAGAATGCGAAGTTGCCCGTATCGGTCATAATGCCGACATAGAGCTGCGTAGCCACGGTAGTGGTAATCGCCTCCTTGCCATAGAGCGCCACGATTATCGAGTACATCAAAAATGCGGTACTCGACGACTCGGGGTACGAAAACATTATATCGAAGCCCTCGGCAGGGAAGAGGTGGTGATCGATAAGCACACGCTTAGCGGTGCTATTCTTAGCCACAGCCTCACCCAATGCATCGGCGCGAGTGAGCGAATTCATATCGGCACAAACGATAACATCGGCCTCGTCGAGAGCCTTCTCGGTGAGGTGATCCTCGTCGTTGCGGTATATGATTATATTCTCCGAGTTGGGAATCCAACGCAAATAGTACGGATAGTTATTCGGCAAAGTGCAAGTAACCTTATGCCCGCGTGCAGTCAGCACCTCTGCCAATGCAAGCGACGAGCCTATTGCATCGCCATCGGGGTTTGTGTGGCCCACAACAACAACCTTGCAGGGCTCTGCGAGGAGCTCTCGCAACTCTTCTACTCTACCTAAATCTATATTCATCATCGCGACAAAGATACAAAAAACTATTCTAAATAAAAAATCGCCCCGCCTTACCCGCAACTTTATGCACTATCCGAGCGCCACATCCAACACCATCATCAATGCAAAACCTATGGCAAAAGCTATTGTCGGAGCATTTGAGTGGTGGCCGTTATGCGACTCGGGGATCAACTCCTCGACCACAACATATATCATGGCACCCGCCGCAAAAGCGAGGGTATAAGGGAGTATTCCGACAATATGTTCTATCGCAAAAATCGTCGCAATAGCCGCCAGCGGCTCGACCAAGCCCGAGAGGGCTCCATAGCCAAACGCCTTGCCGCGACTATTACCCGAAGCGCGAAGCGGAAGCGAAATAATAGCCCCTTCGGGGATATTCTGAATGGCAAGACCTATCGCCAAAGCCAAACCTGCACCCAGCGACACGCCTACCTCGCCTGTCAAAGCTCCGGCAGCAACAACACCTCCAGCCATACCTTCGGGAATATTGTGGAGCGTTACGGCCAGCACCAACATCGAGGAGTCCCCGAGTTTCGACTTTACACCTTCGGGTGTATCGCTATCGGGATGAAGGTGCGGAGTAAAGGTATCGAGCAAGAGCATAAAGAGCACTCCGAGCAGGAAGCCGGCCACAGCAGGTACCCACGCGAAGTTTCCCATCTTCGAAGACTCCTCCATTGCGGGAATAAGGAGAGACCAAACCGATGCCGCCACCATAACGCACGATGCAAAGCCCAACATCACACGATGAGCCTTGTTTGCCGAGCGGTCATTCAGGAAAAGCACCACTGCCGAACCTATTACCGTACCCAGGAAGGGGAGGACAAGTAGAGGTAATATATCTGAAATAGCCATAATTGTCATTCTCTGTTAGTGCAAAGATAATAAAAAGACGAAAGACGAGAGACGAAAGACGAGAGTTTTTTTATATATTTGCATTATGAATCTAAGTAAATACATCAGAAGAGAGAGTTGCGAGGTACGCATCGGACAGACCATGATAGGTGGCAATAACCCTATCGCCGTGCAGTCGATGACCAACACCGCAACCGCCGATATCGAGTCGAGTGTGGCGCAAATCGAGCGCATAGCCAATGCCGGAGCACCTATCGTACGCCTTACAGCACAGGGCAAGCGCGAGGGCGAGGCTCTACGCGACATCGTGGCAAAGGTGCGCGAGGAGGGCTACCCTACCGCCATTGTTGCCGACATTCACTTTGTACCCGAAATTGCATCTATCGCCGCCGAGTCGGTCGATAAGGTACGCATCAACCCAGGCAACTACCGTACCAGCGGTGGCGAGTTGGAGGCGCTTATCGAGAAGTGCCGCAAGCGCGGCGTGGCACTCCGCATTGGCGTAAACCACGGCTCTTTGGCAAAACATATCGTCGATAAATTGGGCGACACCCCTGCCGGAATGGTCGAGTCGGCCATGGAGTTCCTGCGCATCTGCGTCAGAGAGCAGTTCGACCAGGTTGTCGTGTCGATGAAGTCGAGCAACACCCGCGTTATGGTCCATGCCTACCGACTCTTGGTCGAGGCTATGGAGCGCGAGCAGATGAATTTCCCTATCCACCTCGGCGTAACCGAAGCGGGCAACGGCATCGAGGGACGCATCAAGAGTGCAGTCGGCATTGGCGCACTCCTGGCGGACGGCATTGGCGACACTATTCGCGTTTCGCTCACCGAGGCTCCCGAGAATGAG
>JAFZDR010000115.1 GCA_017561105.1 Alistipes sp.
TAAGGGATTGTTCTACCAAAGTAAGGGTGGTAGCCGCATTGCTTTGCCATCTCTCCAAGGACATAGCAGTTGTTGCGGCGAGACATACTGTCAACCTCCTGAATAGCTACAACATCGGGTTGAGCATCGAGAATAATATCGGCACAACGCTTGAACGACTTGATGCCGTCCTGACCAATGCAGTTGTGAACATTGTACGACATTACACGAACCTTCTTTGCCGACACGGCGGTTACACCCATTGCCAGCAAAACCAAAACGATAAAGATCTTCTTCATATCTACTATTAAATTATTCGTTAGCCTTCTCGTAACCGTCGCGACGAGCTCCCCAAATAGTCGAGAATACCGCTACGCCAACTACTGCCATAATCAAAACCCCGATAAACACATAGTTCCAGCCATATTTGTCGGCCAACCAACCAACACCTACACCCGAAACTGCGGTCGAGAGGTAACCGAAGATACCTACCAAGCCGTTTGCTGTTGCTGCAGCCTTCTTTGTAGCCTGGTTTGATGCTGCGATACCGATGAGAGCCTGTGGACCATAGACAAAGAATCCTGCCATAGCCAAAATGCCGATCAATGCCCAATCAGGTACCATTCCAGGGTGGAGATAGAACATATAGAATCCTCCCATTGCTGCGCCTGCACCAACCATACACCACAAGCAGGTGCGGTGTGCACGACCCGCGAAGAATCTATCGGTAGCCCAACCCGCAACGAGAGTTCCCAAAATTGCCATAATCTCGAATGCGAAAACTGCCGCTGCAGCCTTCTCGAACGACATGTTGCAAGCCTCGGTCAAGAACTTAGGACCCCAATCGAGAACAGAGAATCGTACTACATAAACGAAGAAGTTGGCGAATGCCAATACCCAGATAATAGGGTTTTTGTATACCATCTTCTGCACATAGGCACGACGAGCTGCCGCATCGTCTTTCTCGTTATCGAGTGCAGTCTTTGTCATCTCCAACTCAGGCAAACCAACCGACTTCGGTGTGTCGCGCAAGAGTGCGAACAAACCTACGGCTCCAACCAATGCGATCAAGCCCGGAATCCAGAACGACCACATCCACGCGCCTGTGTGCTCGGTGCGTGTAACGATAGCCAAAGTGGCCTTTGCTTGCGCCTTGTCGATGTTGCACTGCGTTGCAATCTCCGATGAACTAACCTCTCTCTTCTCCTCAGCAGCCTTATCAACAACCGCCTTTACAGCGAGGAAATTCTCCTGCGAGAAGTCGTAGGTCTTCAAGAGAGTATCGGTAGGATTAGCCTTGAGGGTGTATCGTACATCTACCTCGTAGCCGCTCTCTACGGCCTTTGGAGTGCAAACCTTTACAACCTTGTTGATCTCGCCGTCCGACTTCTTTACATCGTCCTTGAAGAGGGTCGTAACATAGTTGTAGGTAATCTTATCGACATCCTGGCGCGAAGAGCTGACATCGCTACCCATGTTGCCCATAATAAAGCCGCAGAGGATAGCCAAGATGCTCGCTCCGATAGAGTGCGAGGTGTTCCAGATAGACTGCTTTGTTGCCAACTCCTGTGGCGGAATCCAGTGCGAGAGCAATCGCGCACAAGGAGGGAAACCGCTGCCCTGGAAGATGTTGTTAAGCACCAACAAAATCGCAAATGCTACGATCAGAATATGTGGAGCTTTACCAATCTCGATGCCGAGCAAAGCTGGCATAAAACCGAATGCAAGGCTCGCCAATGCGCAGAGTGCAAGACCTATCGACATGTGGTAGCGAGCGTTCATACGGTCTGCCAAAATGCCATTGAAGTAGCGCGAGAAACCGTATACAAGACCTACGATGGTCATCACAATACCGAACGAGGTGTTCGATATTCCGTACTCGGCTGCCAAACCCGGCATTGCAAACGAGAAGTTCTTGCGAACAAAGTAGAAGAAGGCGTAGCCCAACATCGTCACGATGATGGTGCGCCACTGCCAAACCTTAAATCGCTTTTCTATCTGTGTATCCATAGTTTAGTTTTTTAGACGAGAGACGAAAGACGAGAGAAAATTACTTTTCCGCTTTCCGTTTTCCGTTTTCCGTTATTTCAAACCGTGAGCCTCGCGTACCAACTCGCCAAGTACCTCGATGCTGTCGCAAACAAGGTGTGGCTGCTTTGGTGCTGCGTCGCAAACCTCCAAAGTGGTCTCGCCCGAGAGTACCAATACACCGAATGCACCTGCATTGTGAGCCATCTCGATATCGGTGTAGATGCGGTCACCCACCATTGCTACCTCGTCAGCCTCGTAGCCAAAGCGACCGAGAATACCCGAAAGCATATTTGGATCCGGCTTGCCGAGAGTGATGTCCGGACGACGGCCTGTAGCGTGTGCGATACACTCGGCGATAGAGCCGCAGTCAACCAATACTACCGGCTGGTCGGTAGGGCATACGCGGTCAGGGTTTGTTGCGATGTAAGGGATATTCTGCGATGCCCACCAAGCTGCACGGCAAAGACGCTCATACTGCAAAGTCTTGTCGAAGGCTACAACCACTACATCAGGTACATCCTCTGCCGAATCGGCAGTCGAGATGAAACCTGCGTTCTCGAACTCGGCAATCATCGAAGGGGTACCGAGAAGGAACAGACGCTTAGCCTCAGGGTAGTGGGTCTTGATATAGTCGATAGTAGCGATAGATGTGGTGTACATCTCCTCGCGAGTAGCCTCGATACCGAGCTTTGCCAACTTGGCGAGGTAGTCAGAGATACCTGCTGAAGGGTTGTTGGTGAGGAACGAGTAGTTCAAACCCATCTCCTTCACGCCGCCCAAGAATCCCTTGGTGTAAGGGAAGAGCGTCGCTCCCAAGTAGATTGTACCATCCATATCGAGCGCAAAATGCTTCAATTTGCGCAAACGCTCCATTAACTCATCGTGCGAGTAGATCGAGCGATACTTGTTAAATTCTGCCATAATAGTTCTATTTTTTTAATTGTTAGATATCCTTCGTAAATGGCTCTGCACAAAGCCTTCAATATCGCAAATTTAGTAAATATTTACTAAACCACAAAAAATCGGGCAAGTTTCCTCGCCCGACTTTCTCTATTCTTTAGCTAATGGCTAATGGCTAAAAGCTAATTAGTAAACCAATTCATCGCTCTCGCAGCCGAAGCCGGGGAGAAGAACGCTATCGCCGTAGCCGCCTTCGACAGCTACATCGAAAATCTCAAATTCGGGTTTTGTGTATCTTTTCATAGTCATTATTTCTTAGGGGGTTATTCGAATGTCGGCTTTGAGGTCAATACGGTACATCCGTCATAGTCGGTAACCTCACCCCAATCGGTTGCTCCACCACCATAGATGTAGTTGTAGAAGTTGCCGCTGTCGAGAGATACGGTCTTGTAATCCTCGTCCTCAGTGTCGTACTCGCCAACCATTGTTCCGCCAAGCTGACAATTCGATGCGAGTGACGCCTCTGCACGA
>JAFZDR010000116.1 GCA_017561105.1 Alistipes sp.
GCGTTGGTTACGAGGTAGTAGAACTGAGGTATGCCGTTTTCGTTGTTCTTTGCCTTGTAGCCCGAAGGGATACTTGCATAGATAAACTTTGTGTTGTCCAAATCGATATCCATCTCGTAGTAACCGTCAGCGTCGGTCTGCACGCAAATCTCGCCATCGGTGATTACAACATCGCTGATTGGCATGCCATTGGTGTCGCTCACCGAGCCACAGCACGGTACCTGGCCGATAAAGTGATCGACATAGGCGTCGAAAGATTCGAGGTTGACACTGGTGTTTGCCTTATATGTTATCGTCTTAAATTCGCGAACAACACCCGCCTTGACTGCTGAAGGGATCCATTTGCAGACCATCTTTCCCCCCTTGCTATCGGTGAAGGTTATGGTGCAGGCACCATATTCGCCCTTTGGCATTACGACATTGAAGATTGTGGCATCTGCGGCCGAGAGAGTTGTATCTGCAAGGTAGATAATCTCGCTTTCGCAGCTCTGTGTTGCCGAGATTGTGCCATTCGAGCAATCTACAGCAAAGTTACCCGAGATAGCCTCGCCGCTATCCGATTTGATAGAGATACTCTTGAGAGTTGTGCCAACATTTGCGGCCTTGACAGGGAATCGCAAAATGCCCGCAAGGTGCTTAAGCTGTATTGTGCTACTCTGCGAGGTTACATATCCATACATTGGTGCGTAACCCGACTTAATCGAGTTTAACTCGTAGAGTTGCTCACTCGGGAAAAGTGCGCTGTCGGTCGAACCACCCGTGTAGAGAATAGAGAGCGGATAGCTCAATACGACATCTATCGTAAACTGCGCAGACGACGGATTGTTGTTATCGATAACGGCCTCCTCCGATAAGTTGCCATTTACGACGATGCGATCTCCCTCGCTCCAATATACGGGGTAGCTATCGCCCTCCTTCGCGCCTAAATAGGTGCGGGTTTTGGCAGTTGTTATGGTGAGTGTAGTGGTGCCATCGCCATTAAGACCGAGATCTGCGGTGTAGTCGGTTTGACAAGCGACAAATAGTAGTGCACTTAGGAGTGTGCAGAGTGTATATCTCTTCATTTTTTAGTTGTAGTTTTTGCAAAAATACGATTTTTATTCGGTCTTCACAAATTTATATCTCATAAAATGAGATAAGTTGTCAATAGTAATCGTCGTGGCGTAATTATTGCGCAGTTGGTTCTACGATAACAAATAAAAGTTATAACAATGGAGACAAAAAAGAAGACTACAGGGTTTAAGCTGACGGTGGCAACCCTGGCAATTATGAATGTTACCGCAGTGGTCAGTCTGCGCGGTTTGGCAGCGGAGTCGGTCTATGGTCTATCCTCTGCATTTTATTACCTCTTTGCAGCCATAGTATTTCTTATCCCTACGGCACTTGTAGCAGCCGAGTTGGCGGCTATGTACTCCGACAAGCAGGGTGGAGTGTTCCGCTGGGTAGGCGAGGCTATGGGTGCGCGTGTGGGCTTCCTGGCAATTTGGATTCAGTGGATTCAATCGACCATCTGGTACCCTACGGTCTTGACTTTTGGTGCGGTGTCAATTGCATTTATAGGTATGGACCAGACCCACGATATGGCTCTCGCCTCGAATAAGCTCTTTACCCTGATTGTCGTGCTGGCGATCTATTGGGTAGCTACATTTGTAGCCTTGAAGGGTCTGAATTGGGTAGGTAAAATCAGTAAGTGGGGTGGTATCATCGGTACTATTATCCCTGCGGGATTGCTTATCGTTATGGGTATTGCCTATATCGCTACAGGCGGAAAGAACAATATGGATATGTCGCAGGGCTTCTTCCCCGACCTCTCGAATTTGAACAATGTGGTGCTGGCAAGTAGTATCTTCCTCTTCTATGCGGGTATGGAGATGATGGGTGTCCATGTTATGGATGTCGATAATCCGCGCAAAAACTATCCTAAGGCTATTATCCTTGGTGCGTTGATTACAGTTTTGATATTTATCTTCGGAACCTTTGCGCTCGGCTTTATCATCCCTGCCAAGGATGTAAACCTCACTCAATCGCTGTTGGTAGGATTCGATAGCTATCTCTCCTATTTCAAGATGTCGTGGGCATCGCCAATTATGGCTATCGCCTTGATGTTTGGTGTGTTGGCGGGCGTGCTGACTTGGGTTTCGGGACCGTCGAAGGGTATCTTTGCTGTAGGTAAGGCGGGCTATCTTCCGCCATTCTTCCAGAAGGAGAATAGCAATGGCGTACAGCGCAATATCCTCATTATTCAGGGCATTATCGTTACCCTTCTGGCGCTTCTATTTGTGGTTATGCCGTCGGTGCAGTCGTTCTATCAGATATTGTCGCAGCTCACCGCACTCTTGTACCTTGTGATGTATATGCTTATGTTCGCCTCGGCGATAGTTCTTCGCTACCGTCGTGCACAGAAGGAGCGCCCATTCCGCTTGGGCGGTAATGGCACAATGTGGATTATCGCGGGTGTCGGTTTCCTCGGCTCACTCCTCGCCTTCATCTTGAGCTTTATTCCACCGGCACAGATCGCTACGGGTAGCACAACAGTTTGGTACTCGGTACTCTTTGGCGGAGCCTTCATCGTGATAATTCTGCCATTTATCATCTACTCGATGCGCAAACCGTCGTGGCGCGATAAGGCGGCAGTGTTTGCTCCGTTCGAGTGGGAGTCACAACAAAAATAGAATAAATAAGGGGCGAGAATTTCTCGCCCCTCTCTTTTTTAGTAAACCAACTCGTCGCTTTCGCTTCCAAAGCCCGGAAGGAGGACGCTGTCGCCATAACCCTTTTCGGCTACGACCTCATAAATCTCAAATTCTGGTTTCAAGTAGTTCTTCATAATCGTAACTTATTTTTAGGGTTTATTACTCGATTGATGATACATAAGAGCACTCGTCAGCCTCGGCTACACTCTGCTCGATCTCGTTGCTGTAGAGGTACTTGAAGTAGTTCGAAGAGCTGAGAGTAATGGTCTTGTAGCTCTCATCCTCTACATTATATGCGCCTACGAAAGTACCGCCCGCCTGGCTCTTTGTAGCCTTGGTAGCCTCGGCATAAGGGATACCCATCAACATACCTACATTCTTGCTCTCGCCGCCATTGATGCTGCAGTGTACTGCTGCATTTGTGAATGGATGTGCAGTGAAACCTGCCCATCCACCAACATAGGCCTCACCTGAGAATGTACCGCTGCAAGTTATGTCACCCTTGTTGATTACCTGGCAGTTGTAGTAGATTGGATCGGTTACCTTCGAAGTTACACTTACATCTTTTCCATCCACAGACTCGGTTACAGCGGCTGTTGTACCCTTTTGGTAGATTGTGAACGCCTCGTTATTGTTGATAGGAGCCTCGTTGAAACCAATGATGCCACCGATATACAATGGAGCTGTGCTGCTGTGAGTACCGCTGAATGTGATATTACCGCTATTGGTATAACCGTGCTGTACCGAACGGAGGATTGTAGTGTGACCGAACATACCACCGATGTTCAATGTTGCAGTTGCTGCACCGCCAACACCGCTCTCTCCCTCGAACAAGATCTCTGCACTATTCGAGCAGTCGTTAAGAACCAAATACTGCGACTTCGCCTCACCGAAGAAACCTCCGATATATGTCTCGCCCTTGAACTTGGAGTTCTTGGTTGCGTGAATCTTACCTGCATTGTGAGCTGCGCAGTATATCGAACCGTAAGAGCCACCGCCACAGATACCTCCAACGCGACAAGCTGCTGTAAACTCTGCATCGAGAGTGATTGTACAGTCGTTTGTAATGTTTACACGGTTGTAGTTGTTAGGGTAACCTACAACACCTGCAATGAATGCAGTAGCAGCTACAGTTCCCTTAATTTCGACATCGCCGTAGTTGGCAAGTGGGTTACTGTGGTCAACCATACGACCTGCAACACCGCCGATAGCATAGGTCTTACCCGCTACGGTCTTTGCCAACTCCATTGTAACCTTACCATTCTTGGTATTTGTGAGCGTACGGTCGGTACTTCCATCAACATAACCTGTAACACCACCGACATATACATTGCCGCTAACGCTTGGTTTGAGTGTGATTGGAGCGTCATTCTCACAAGTGTTCAACGCGCCCGAGTTGTGCAAGTTGAGCATGGCCACACAACCACCAACATACAATCCACCCGGAGTCGAAGATTTCTCATCGATATAGATTGCACCCGAGTTCTTCAAATTTGTACCGCTACCACCTGTATCTGTATTGTAACGTCCAACATTACCCGCAGTCGATATAGTCCATTTGACAAGGAGGTCTTCGATTGTGATATCACCCGAGTTCTCCATATCGCTCATTGTTAGCTTTATATCAACCCATCCTACGTTACCGCCAAGATTGAGAAGCTTATCGTCGTTAGCAGCCGATGACAAAGCACCAACTGTACCGCCCTGAAGAGTGATGTCACCGCTGTTGCGGAGTGTAGTGAGCACCTTGTTTGTCCAACCGACATTACCTGCCAAATGGAGACATTTACCACAAGAGACACCCTTCTCAATGATGATATTACCCGAGTTGGTGAGGTTTTTAGCACCAGTCGCACCAACGCAGCCGAGATTACCGCCAATCATCATAATATCGTTGACTGTAGTTGTTCCCTCCTTAATAGTGATATTTCCACTATTCTCGGAATTCTCAACCAATCCACTTGCAGTCTGACTCATCGAGCCACCTACGCGCAAGCATCCTACTGTGTGAGCATAAACTGCGATATCACCGGTGTTATTGATAGATGTCATAGTATCGTTATTAGCATTTGCATAACCGATTCCACCACCGATATTAAGACGCACCTTATCGTACGCTGTGTAGGTCTCAAGAGTTGTTACAACACAATGGATATTCATTGCTGCGTGATTGGTAATGTTCGATGTTCCGTTTTGTGTCTGATAGCCAACACAACCACCAATCGAAAGATTGTATGCGTTATTCTCGGCGTTAATTAAGTTCGACTTAACGGTTAAGACACCCTCCTTGTTATTTACGATGTCGTGGTCATTATTCTGAGACCATCCTACAACTCCACCAACGTGGTAGTAGCCCGCAGTTGCAGCTGTATCGCTCATATCAGAGAGTACGGTTACAGGTGCGTTGTTCGAAACATTCGAGAGGATAGAGAACTCGATATTTGTAGTACCTGTGTGACGACCGATAGCACCACCGACAATTGTCTGATAGACTTCAACATCCTCAGCAACTGATACCGGACCGTAGTTGTGCAACTCGGTACCCGCGCAGTCGTTGAGATAGCCCGCAATACCTGCAGCATTGAGAGCTCCGAAGTAACCGCCCGAGATTGACAATGTGCCGTAGTTCTTCGAATTGTTGCAAGTCATTTGGGTTGCCCAACCAATTATACCACCGAAGTTATGAGTATGTGTCGAGCCGAATGGACCCTTGATTGTCACATCACCACGGTTGGTAAGACCGGTTGCGAGAGTGTTCATATGTATAGCACCTATCACACCACCGATACGAGCGCTGATAGTGAGCTTCTCTACTGCGTTTGTATAGTTTACTGCACCTGTATTTGTACAGTTCTGTACCGATGAGGTGTGTGGAGTGTCGTTTGCATTGCGAACATAACCTACGATACCGCCACCACAGGTAATAACAACGAGTGAAGTCGAAGCCGAGTAAACCTGATGGATATCGAGCTCAGCCGAGCTGTGGCAGTTGGTGATATGTACGCCACCAACATAACCGATCAACGATCCAACAGCTGCATCTGTCAAAACCTCCTTTTCTGCAGGAACAAAATCAGGAACATTTACATAGACCTTACCGCTAACCGAGCAGTTATCCACTGTGAGTGGATCTGCGCCCGGAGCCTGAACATAGCGGGCCAAAGCACCTACGTTAGGGTTTACGGTCTCGACGATATTTACATCTACCAACTTCACATTCTTGAGCGAACCACTTACGCCTCCGAACAATGGTGCGGTCAAGCCCTTAATCTCGAAGTTGCCGCCATCAAAAGTGTGAGCAAAGCCCTCGATTGGTGTCCACTGAACGCCTGTCAAGTCGAGGTTTGCGGTTACGCGAGCATTGCGCGATGGGTTAGCTGCGAAAGCGATGAGAGCATCCACGCTGTCGATGATAAACTCACTGCCGAGAACGCCGTTATACTCGAATGCACCGAACTCACGCACCATACCTGCCATTACAGGCTTCTCGTTGGTCTCGAACTGGAGAGTCATCTTCTCACCCGAAACTGCAAAGAGCGATACGCTAACCTTGCCGTATGTGCCTGCAGGAACTGCGATATAGAGCGGAGTAGCCTCCGAGCTGAGCTCCAAGCCGTTCTCGATGTTGAAGTTTACGCACTTTGAGCCTGTGCCCTCAACAAGTGTCAACGCTCCGGTAGCGCAATCTACAGTGTAGGTACCTGCGAGGTAGCCCTGCTCAGCCTCCAAAACCACATTCGAGAGGGTCTTGTCACCCGATACTGCAAGGCGAAGCACACCTGCGAGGTTGTGCAACTGAATCGACTCACCCTCGTTTGCTGCGTAACCATACATTGGAACTGCACCAACGCTGAAAGTACCCTCCTCGAAGCTCTGCGATGCAGGGAAGGTCACCTCGTTTGTGCTGCTTGCAGGGTAGAGTACATTGTAAGGGTGCGACAATACACCATCGAATGTGAACTCTGCAGCTGCGTTACCCTCAGCCGATGCAGGGAGAGCTGCCGAAGCGATGCCGTTTACCGAAAGCTGATCGCCCTCGCTCCAGTAGAGCGGATAGGTGCCATCAACCTTTTCGCCAAGCTGGGTACGCGACTCCTCCAACGAGATAGTCAATGTTGTCTGACCACCGACTTCAACGCCGAGGTCCTCGGTTGCATCGGTTGCGCAAGAAAATCCTGCGAACAAAACTGCAGCCGCAATGAAAAGTTTGGTTAATTTTTTCATTTTGTTTAAGTTTTAAGTATTTTGTATTCGTTGTAAGTCGTTGTAATATAGCAAATTACCCCCCCCCCGAAAAGTCGAGAAGGGCAATTGAGTTATTTGTCTAATGCAAATTTAGTAAATAATTATTTGAAAGACAAAAATAATATTGAAAAAATAGTAGAGTCGAACAACATTTAGCTGTTCGACTCTACTATTTTGTATCTCGTTTAGGCGATATACTACTCCTCCTCGCGGCGGTGCAACTGCTCTACATAGATAGCGTGAGCCATCTTGTCGCGCTTTGCAATCGAAGGCTTAGTGAAATACTGACGAGCGCGAAGCTCCTTCAAAACACCTGTACGCTCGTACTTACGCTTAAACTTTTTGAGAGCGCGCTCGATGTTCTCGCCCTCCTTAACTGGCATGATAATCATAATATTCTCTGTTTTTTATTGTTTGTAATCGTTTTTGGTTTGGCTGTCGTTTTACGCCACACAGCCATAGGCGTTTCCCGAAATTGTAGTTAATCGAACTTCTGAGGTGTAGTACCAAAAAGAAGATAGGGTGCAATGGCTCGCGCCTGCTCCTCGGTGAATATGTCATCCTCGATCATCTCTTCAATACTGTTCCAACCTCCTTTCGATTCCCGTGTTTCAGTTATTAGTTTTGCTGCCCTTCGAGTCATATATGGATGATGCTCAAATTCGCAAGCGGGTGCAAAGTTAATATCTATTTTTGAAATTTTGCAACTATCGCAATAAATTTGTTCAGAAATTCGCTCAAAATTTTCGTTTGTAACACATTTTAGCTCTGCAATTTGCTCTTTTCGGGCAAATCCGCCCAATAATTTGCGATATTGCATCACCGCAACCACCGTCTTTGCTCCAATGCCGCGCACCTTGCGGAGTGTTGCCGAGTCGGCCGAATTTATCTCGACTAACCCTTCGAACGGGTTGCGAATACTCAAGATTACAAAGTGCTCCAACGAGTCGGCCATCTCCTCGCTCACGGCGTAGCAGTCGCGCAGTTCGTTCATCGAGAAGATACCCTTACCGCGGTTGCGATACTCGATTAACGCTTCGGCCTGGCGAGTCGAAAAGCCAATCAGACGCAAGTATTCAACTCCCACAGTGTCAATTGCAAACTTCTCGAACGGGCGTGGCGAAAAACGGGGCGCTCTCTGCTTGTGGGTTGAGTCTGCAAAGATCCTCTTCGGCTTGGTGGCGTACTTGTTACCTATCTTTATATACGGGCGTACGCGTGCGAACATCTCCTCGCTAACGCCGTAACACAATGCCAACTCTTCGGCTATGCCAAAGACCTTGCCCGCGGTGCGATACTTGATAATGCCCACCGCAGTGTGTTTGTCGAAGCCGAGTAGCAGCAACTCGTCGTAGGTTACCGTGTTGGGGTCGAAATGAAAGAGGGTGTCGCACCTCTCTGCAACTACGGCCTCTTCACCACTCTTCTCAGCGAGTGTTATATCTGTGCGGGGCTTCGCAAAATAGAGACATAGTGCGATGACGATAACTACCGCCAACACATAGATTATACCTCGTATGTTCTGCTTGTTGAACATCTCCTTATTCGCTCCACTCTGCTCCGTCGGAGAGCTTTAATGCGCTATATCGCTCCGATGGCGATGCTATAAACTCGCCAATGCCATACTCGGTCCAGCGACTATCCACAAGGCGAATTGTCTTCTCGTCTGCCGTTACGATATTTGGCCAGCGCGAAGGATTTTCGTCGTGTGCGTTAGGGCGCTTTGCTCGGGCATCCACAACGAGTGTCGAACCGCAAAGTGCGATGTCGCGTGTAGGCTCGGTGTTTGCCGCACCCAACCACAAAAGCTCGTTTGCGCTCATCTTCTCGGCTCGGCAGTCGAAAATTACGATATAGTTGCACTTTGCAGCCTTCGCAAGCTCGCTTGCCTCGATCTTCATATCGTTATCGGCAAAGAGTAATAGCGCTCCCCACTTGTCGAGTAGGGTGGTGTCGGCCACTACGCCTTCAGGCAGAGCGTTGTTGTCGAATGTTATCTTCTCCTCGCGCTCGGCAACATTTGTCAAATCGAGTGCTATTTTTCCACCATATCCGCAAGTTGCGGTTGCGTGGTCCAAGACATCGTAGATACCCTCGCTGCGGATAAGCGACTTGCGGAGGTCGCAGTTGCGCATCAGCCACGCCATATCCTCCTCTGAACGGATATTGGTCGAGGCGGGCGTGAGAAGCAGATATTTATTAAACATCATCTGTCCTGCACCCCACAATCCGAGTGCAACCTTCGACGCTTGTCGCTCGTAGAGCTGGCGCATCGAGATAATGGTGATGTTGTGCTGCGTACCCGCCGATGGCATATACATATCCTCGACTTCGGGTTGCATTACAAGACGAATTGGCGCAAGGAAGATACGCTCCGTAGCCATTGCGATGTAGGCATCCTCCTGAGGTGGAATACCCACAATGGTTGCGGGATATACCGCATTTTTGCGATGTGTTATGGCTGTAATGTGAAACTTTGGATAGCAGTCGGTCAGCGAGTAGAAACCTGTGTGGTCGCCAAAATCGCCCTCCAAAACCTTATCCTCGGTTGGATCGACATATCCCTCAATCACAAAGTCGCAATCCTCAGGAACATAGATGTCGTTTGTGATACACTTCACCAACTTCACCGGCTTGCCGCGCAACAGACTCGCCAAGAGGTACTCGTCAATGCCGTCAGGCACCGGTGCTGTTGCGGAGTAGGCATATACCGGATCACCACCTATAGATACCGATACGGGCATTCTCTCGCCACGCGATTTATAGAGCTCGTAGTGGCGTGCACCCGTCTTGTGGCGGTGCCAATGCATACCCGTAGTGTGGTCATCGAAAACCTGCATACGGTACATTCCTACATTGCGTATTCCGCGCTCGGGATCTACGGTATGCACCATCGGAAGGGTTACAAATCGTCCTCCGTCGTGAGGCCAACACTTCAGGATAGGCAAAATTGACAACTTCGCCTCCTCGCCCTCGAGAACTACTTGCTGACACTCACCGCGACCGCTCTTTTTGCGCGGAAACCACTGCGATGCCTCGCCCAAGAGCGGCAAGAGTCGCAACTTGTCGATAAAGTTCTCTTTTGGCGATGTTACGGTGCCGATAAGGGCATCGAATCGCTCCGAGATGTCGGATAGATGCTCCACGCCGAGAGCCATAGCCATTCTGCGCTCCGAGCCGTAGAGGTTAGTGAGCACAGGAAATCCTTTGTCTGTCTTTTCAAATAGAAGAGCCTTGCCACCGCCCTCACTCTTTACCATTCGGTCGGTAATTTCGGCAATCTCCAACTCCGACGATACGGGAGTGCCGATGCGAATTAACTCACCGGCACCCTCCAACTTTTCAACGAAATCTTGAAGCGATTTGTACATAAATATCCTAATTGCTTTTTGCTATGTAAATCGTTCTGATGGACTCTTTTTGCACCTTACTTGCGGCGTAAATGCTCACATAGGCCAACTATGCTGTGCTTTCCGCCACTGCTTAATGCGCAAAAATAGCCTCATCACCTCCGATTTTCTCTTTTTGGATGGCTCTATTTCTGCTCAGCCTTAGCTGCTGCAATACGCTCCTCGAACATCTTCTTCTCCTTGCCCATTGCCATAAAACAGATTACGGCTGCGATAACGCTCGCTGCAAAGAAACCGATAGATGTGAGTGTCCAACCGTTAGCTCCGCTCTCCACAATTCGACCGAATGCAATCTTCGAGAGGAGTGCATCTCCAATCAAGTAGCCGAGCAAGCCCATAAAGCCCGCTGCTGTACCTGCTGCATTCTTCGGAACGATAGCGATAGCCTGAATCGAAATCATAGCTACAGGACCATACACTCCGAAACCTGTAATGATAAGGGCTGCAGTAATGGCAGTGAGATAGTCGATACCCAATGCAGCCGAGATAGGCTCGGCCTGCCAATAGATGAAGGCTCCGATAGCTGTAGTGAGCATGCAGATTACATTCACCGGTGCACAACGACCCTGGAAGAACTTAGACGAAAGCCAACCCGCAATCAAAGTACCGGGGATAGCTGCGATCATATGGTACGAGTAGAGGTTCTTGCTGACAACCTTTGCAATGCCGTGTACCTGCTGGAGGTAGATTGGCAACCAATCCGAGATACCGTAACGAACGAGATATACAAGGATGTTTGCAATACCGATAAGCCACAACATCTTGTTCTTCAAAACATAATCTATGAAGAGAGTCTTGAAAGGAATCTTAGTCTCCTCGCCCTTCTTAGCCTTTGCGCCCGAGAAGTCGTTGCGATACTTGTCGATAGCCGGCAAACCGCACGACTCTGGAGTGTCGCGAATAAACCACCAGCACAAACCTGCTACGCCGAGTGCTACGATCGAAGGGATGATAAATGCTGCTCTCCACGACGCATCAGCATCGCCAAATCCGAAGAAGAGGAGCACTGCACCACCAATACCGCACAACCAAGCCATCGAAGAGCTGCCGATATTGTGAGCCGTATTCCAAATCGACATCTTGAACGAACGCTCGTTGGTCGAGAACCAGTGCGACATAACACGGCCGCATGGAGGCCAACCCATACCTGAGAACCAACCTGTCAAACACATCAATACGAAGAGGATGATGGTTGTTACGGTGTTGTTCTTTGGATAAGGGATAAGACCAGCAATAATCATAACCAATGCCGAAATAATAAGACCGATAGTCATAAACTTGCGAGCATCCGAACGGTCCGAAAGGCTACCCATCAAGAACTTACTAACTGCGTAAGCGATAGGCAATCCCGCCATTGCATCACCCAAGCCACTTGCATCGATGTAGCCGAGGTTCATCATGTCAGCACCTGCGAACGAAAGGTTCTTTCGTACGAGGTAGTAGGCTGCATAGCCCAAATAGATACCGATAAAGACCTTCCAACGCATTGCGGTGTACTCGCTCTTTACCTTTTCTGCAGGCACCAACTTCTCCGAAGGCTTCGGAGGTGCCATAAAGTCTAAAAATGCCATAGTTCTGTTATTTTATGTTTATAGTTTTATGTCGTAAATCTGTATAACTCCGACAAGGTGTCTGTTATCGTCAACCACAAGCAACGAATTAACTTTGTGCTGAGTCATCTGTCGCTCCGCCTCGATAAGTTTGCTCTCGGGGTGGATTGTTTTAGGTTCGCGTGTGGCAATATCCATAGGGCAGATGTCGAAGAATGCCGATTGGCGACTCTCCATTGCTCGGCGAATATCTCCATCGGTGATTATACCGAGTATCTCGCCTTCGCGCTCCACCACAATAAGCCCCAAACCGCCACGCGATATGGCGTGAATCATCTCGACGGCTGTCGCTCTCTCCGAAACTGTCGGCAGATCGTGACGACGCATGACATTGCCCACCTTCATCAATAATCGGCGACCAAGGCTTCCTCCCGGATGAAGGCGTGCGAAATCCTGCGATGTGAAGTCGCGCATCTTCATTACAGCACAAGCCAAAGCGTCGCCCAAGGCGAGCTGTGCGGTTGTCGAGGTTGTCGGCGCAAGGTGCAATACACACTCCTCGCGCTCAACTATTGTGTGCAGGTGGATATTGGAGTTCTTCGCCAACGCCGACTCGCAATTTCCGGTCATTGAGATGAGCAGATTGCCATTTTCGTGTATGAATGGTACAATCTTCAGAACCTCGTCGGTCTCGCCCGAGTAGGAGAGGGCAACGATGATATCCTTCTCCGATATCATGCCGAGATCGCCATGGAAAGCCTCTCCCGGATTTAGGAAGAAACTTGGTGTTCCTGTACTTGCGAGTGTTGCGGCAATCTTCTTCGCTATGATACCCGACTTGCCCATACCCGTGAGGATAACCTTTCCCTCGCAGGCAAGAATGGCCTCTACAGCGCAGACAAACTCGCCATTGAGCATCTCCTTAATGCCCAATATCGCCTCTGCCTCTGTCTGTAAGACCTCGCGAGCAGTCTCGAGGATAGTATCTCTCTGCAACTTTTCCATCTGCTATAAAAGAGTCTTTATAACCTCTTCCAATTGGTCGAGGTATAACATATTTGGCCCGTCGCTCTTGGCTGTGTCGGGCGTAGGGTGCACCTCGAAGAAGTAACCATTTGCGCCAAATGCCTTGGCTGCCAATGCCATCGAAGGTACAAACTTGCGGTCGCCACCCGTAGTGCCATTTGCTGCACTTGGGCGCTGTACCGAGTGGGTGCAATCCATTATCACGCGCGGTGCAAAGTCGAGCATATCCGCCACATTGCGGAAATCGACCACCAGGTTGTTGTAGCCAAACGAATTTCCTCGCTCGGTGAGCCACACCTCTTCGGCTCCCGCCTCCATAGCCTTCTGGTATGGATAGCGCATATCTGCACCCGAAAGGAATTGTCCCTTTTTGATATTTACCACTCGACCCGTCTTTGCCGCAGCCACGATAAGATCGGTCTGACGGCAGAGAAATGCCGGAATCTGCACCACATCGACCACCTCGCCTACAGGCTCTGCCTGCCAAGCCTCGTGTATATCGGTAATGAGCTGCAAACCCCACTTTCGGCGCACATTGTCGAGCATCTGCAGACCTCGCTCCAAGCCCACTCCGCGATAGGAGTGCAGCGATGTGCGATTAGCCTTGTCGAACGACGCCTTGAAGATGATGTTGGTGCCGAGCTTGCGGTTTATATCGCACAGCCTCGCTGCCACCGAGTCGAGCAACTCTGCCGACTCGATGACACAAGGACCTGCGATAAATATCGGTTTCATAACCTCAGTGCGTATTTTATTACTTGCTGAGAGCCTTGATAACCTTCTGGTTTACATCGTGAACACGCTTCACATCGAACTTGATAACCTTGCGGTCGTAAGTTACGAAGCCGTTAACCTCACCCTCAACATCGGTAGTCTGAGTGTAGATAGCACCCGACATACCCTGTGGAATAAATGGCAAGATCATCTCCGCGTACTTAACGTATGTATTGTTCAAATCCTCCTTGTTCTTGCGGTTACCGCCGTAGCCCCAGTTGAGCATATCAGGGTTCCAAAGGTGATCTTTTACTGGAAGACCAAGACCACCATACTCGCCAAGGATGAGAACATAATCTGCATGATGAGTATCCATTGTTGGTGTAGGGTAGTGGTGCCAGTCCATAATATCGCCGCACTCACGCAAGTTACCACCACTTGCAGGGTTGATAAGACGCGAGCAGTCGCGCTTTGCAGTCCACTCAACAACCTTCTCGGTGTCGAACTGCGACCAAGCCTCGTTGAATGGCACCCATACAACTACCGATGGGAAGAATTGGCAGAAGTCCATAATCTCGCCCCACTCCTTGTAGTAGTTGCGCTTGAACTCTTCGGTTACAACGGTATCGCTACCGCCATTTACTACGGCACGGCCCCAAGCGTGAGGCTTAATCTGCTCGCCACATGGCATATCCTGCCATACGAGCATACCCAAACGGTCGCAGTGGTAGAACCAACGAGCCGGCTCAACCTTGATATGCTTGCGGATTGTGTTAAATCCGAGATCCTTTGTAAACTGAACATCCCACGCCAAAGCCTCGTCGGTTGGAGCAGTGTAGAGTCCGTCAGGCCACCAGCCCTGATCGAGCGGACCATACATAAATATAGCCTCGCCATTGAGGGTTGCACGAAGGTGACCATACTGGTCGCGCTTCTTGCCGAGCTCACGCATTGCAGTGTACGACTCAACGCTCTCCACAACCTTGCCGTTCTGCTTCAAGGTAACCTTCAAGTCGTAGAGGTGCGGAGTCTCAGGAGTCCACCACTTAGCATTAGGGATGTGAATCTTTGCAGGGGTACCTGCAGGAGCTGCGCCCTCAGCTACCTTTGTGCCGTTGTCGAACACCTCAACTGCTACTACGCCATCCTTAACTGCAGTCTCGGTTGCTACGATGATATCGTTGTGGCGGAGGTCGCTTGTAGGGAGTACGCTTACGATGTGGTTCTGCTTCGATACAGGCTCCAACCATACAGTCTGCCAGATACCCGAAACAGGGGTGTACCAAATCTTGCCAAGCTTGGTCAACTGCTTACCTACAGGCTGCTCACCCTTCTCGGTTGGGTCCCATACGCGAACAACCAACTTCTGTGCGCCCTTCTTGTTGAGTGCCGAAGTGATATCGAGCGAGAATGGGGTGAAACCGCCGGTGTGACCACCTACGAATACGCCGTTAACATATACATCGGCAGCCC
>JAFZDR010000003.1 GCA_017561105.1 Alistipes sp.
GTACTTGGCTGCAACCATATCGCCAAAGCGTTTCTCCATACGCTCCAAAGCGTCGTCGTAGTAACCCATCTTGCATAACGCCTCGAGAACATACTTCTCCATATATGTGCTTGACTGATAGTGCTTTTTGAAGAACTTACGCATAGCCTCGTAGCGCTCCTTCGGCACAAATCCCGCCAATACTGCCATTGCCTGCACACGGTCATCAGGTTGTTCGGTGTAGTCAGGTGTGTGGTAGTGCTGAAACTTCTCGTCCCAATAGCATTGGTTGAAGGAGAATATCATGCGATCGTAGAACTGCTCGGCCTGAAGAGCATCGGTGTGACGGCCTATAGTGTGTGCCTGCTGTGCAAAGCCCTTGAGTGCAAGGGCATACCAGCACTGTTGCAAAGCGTTGTGGTCGATATTTGTTCCCCAATCGCCCCAAAGCCAACCGCCTTTTCTCATCTCGATAAGGTCGGAGTTTGTAGGTACATTGTCGGCGGTAGTCAGCTTCCAAACACCGAAAATATAGCGTTTTGTGCGGTCATATACGGCATCGATAGTCTCGGTGTCGCCTGTTATCATGTGGTAGTTCGCAAATCCGTAGTGTCCTACTGCTGCCAACATCTGGCATGGCAACTCTCTTGAATACCAACCAGGAATTGGCGAATAGATTGTGCCATCCTCTCGCTGGTGCATCATAAGCTCGTAGATACCTTTGCGGGTGAGAAGGTGTGCTCTCTCATCGAATACATACGCCGATTGACCAAGCTCGATTACGATATCGCCCCACCATTGGCTACGCTCGCGACCCGGACAGTCCATATATGTATCGCGCATATTGACATAGAGTGTGCGCTTTGCCTTCTCCCAAATCTTGTTGCAGAAGTCGTCGTCGCACTCGAAAGAGCCTACAAAATCGACATCGTAACCGCTCTCGCGATACTTTAGTTCAAGCACTTCAACTCCCTCAGGTATAAAGTATAACATGTCGTGGCCGTTAATCCAGATTGGAGCCTCGAACTCCTGTACTCCCTCGCGAGTAATGTACTCTGCGTGGAACGAACGAGCTGTGCCTATCCAATAGTTGTCGGTGCATATTTTAATGCGCTCGCCACCCCTTGCTCGCAGCTTGATGTATGGCGATGCGTGGAGGTTGTACGGCATTTTGCAGAGGAGACCCTTCTCGCTCTTTGTAACCGATTCGTAGTCGCGTAACTCGCTCCAACGCCACTGCGGAATAGGTCGCTCCTGAAGTGCTCCCCAGCCCGATTTATCGCTCGAAACTGCGATTGCATTGCCCCAACTCTCGGTGTCGATGTGCTGCGATAAGTCCAACGCCTTGCGAGCATCGTAACCCACATTTGCACCCGAAAGACGATACTTTCTGAAACCCTGCAAATTGTGCTCGTTAGCTGGGCTGTACATAGCATCGTAGCGAATGGCTTTCCATGAATTGTCGCTCACGATATGGTCGAGCGAACTATCTAAATCAAAATATAAGCCAGGCGTAGCTGAAGCTCTGTGGCTGAAGGTACTAAGCTCGTAGTATTGTACCAACACAACCACCTCATTTTTGCCAAATTTGAGGTTCGGAACCTCTGCAAAAACATCGCAGTAGCTGTCGGTAGGATTAGGGCCTCGTTTGAGTCCACCCTCGCGAACTACCAACTCGCCATTGACCCACATCCAATATTTTGTGTCAGCAGCAATTTTAAGCTCGGCACTACCAGGCGAGAGTATAAAGAACTCCTTGTGGAAACACTGCCACTCGCCATCGGTGAGCTTCTCTGCCGTAGTGATAATCTGCGCCTCGTGACGACCACATGCCATGGCGAACAAAGCACAACAAATTGTTAGAATTTTAGTAAATTTCATAGAAATTGGTGTTAGTTTACACAAAGGTAGCAATATTTTTTGTATATTCGCGCCAAATTTGAGAAATAAACGATAAATAGATATGTTCGAAAAACTTACAGACCGCTTAGAGAGGTCATTCAAAATCCTTAAAGGACAGGGCCGCATCACCGAGATAAATGTGGCTGAGTCGCTCAAAGAGATTCGCCGTGCGTTGATTGACGCCGATGTTAACTACAAGGTTGCCAAGCAGTTCACCGACGAGGTTAAGCAGAAGGCTCTCGGTCAGAATGTGCTCACTGCAGTATCGCCTGGTCAGATGATGACCAAGATTGTGCGCGACGAGTTGGCCGAGTTGATGGGTGGTACAGCCACCGATATCAAGCTCGAGGGCACCCCTGCCGTTATTCTCATCGCAGGTTTGCAGGGTTCGGGTAAGACAACCTTCTCGGGTAAGCTTGCAGCCCACATCAAGAGCAAGGGTCGTCAGGTGTTGCTCGTTGCGGGCGATGTCTATCGTCCTGCCGCGATTGATCAGCTCAAGATCCTCGGCGAGCAGATTAGTGTGCCTGTATACACTGAGGCGGGTAACCAAAACCCTGTAGAGATTGCCGAGAACGCGATTAAACATGCGCGTCAGAATAGCTACAATGTAGTAATCGTCGATACTGCAGGTCGTTTGGCTGTGGATGAGGCGATGATGGAGGAGATTACCAAGATTAAGGCTACGGTAAAGCCTTGCGAAACCCTCTTCGTGGTCGATTCGATGACGGGTCAGGATGCGGTGAA
>JAFZDR010000117.1 GCA_017561105.1 Alistipes sp.
CACCCTCTCAGTAAAGTTGAACTACTCGGCATATTCAGACTGCGACATCATCAAGATGAACACCGAGTACATTAACGAAGGTAAGAAGCCTGTGGTACTTCAGAAGTATATGTCGGCTGTATTGCCAATCCAGTCGGATAACTGCGTATTGCTCCACCTCGACGGAACAACCAAGAATGAGTGTAACGAGAATATCGAGCCGCTTGCCAACGGTGTAAAGATCATTTCAACTCAGTCGGGTTCGCAGATTGCAAAGCATGTAAACGCATCGTTTATGCTCGGTTTGGACGGTCGCCTTGACGAGACCAACTGCCCTGTTATTGCAGGTACTCTTGTTTGGATGGGTAACTTCCATTTTGAGTTCCACAACACACTTCAGAATAGCGCAAGAACGCTCTTTATGGGTGGTATAAATCCTGCTGCCGGTGACTATACTTTGGCTGCAAAGAAGTCGCTTGCAACACCTGAAATGGTATTTGCATATTCGAACGAGGGTAAGGGTGGCATTACCCGTACGCTCCACAAGTGGGCTCGCAAGTATCAGCTCCTTGACGGAACCGTAGAGCGCGAGATTTTGCTCAACTCATGGGAGGGCGTACACTTCGACACCACCGAGGCAAACTTGAACGGTATGATTACCGACTTTGCAAAACTCGGCGGCGAGATGTTCGTTGTTGATGACGGCTGGTTTGGTCCAAAATACCCACGCAACGACGCCAAGAGTTCGTTGGGCGATTGGGGCATTGCAAAATCAAAGTTGCCAAATGGTATTCGTCCTATTATCGACCTCACACACAAGAACGGTATGAAGTTCGGTATTTGGATTGAGCCTGAGATGGTTAATGTGCAGAGTGAGCTTTATGAAAAGCACCCTGATTGGGTGTTGCGTCACCCCGATTTCGAACCTACATACGGTCGTGGCGGCGGTCAGTTATTGTTGGATTTGACCAACCCTAAGGTTCAGGATTATGTATTCAAAATTGTAGACGATATCCTCACCGAGAACCCGGATGTTTACTACATCAAGTGGGACAACAACATGGAGATGTACAACACATCGTCGCTCTATTTGCCAAAGGCGTTGCAGTCGAATTTGCAGGTCGATTTCACCCTCGCACTCGAGAAGATTCTCAAGCGTATTCGTGCCAAGTATCCGAAGGTTGTTATTCAGTTGTGCGCATCGGGTGGCACCCGTTTGAACTACGGATTTATGCCATATTTCCAGGAGATGTGGACCAGCGATCAGACCGACGCATACCACCGTATTCTCATCCAGTGGGGATCGCTCAACTTCTACCCTTCGAATATGTTGGCAGCGCATGTAGGCTCGGCATACAGCAAATATACTCAGCGACTTATCCCTATCAAGTTCCGTTTCGATGTCGCTTCGATGTGCCGTCTCGGAATGGAGATGGTGCCTTCTAAGTTGAACGACGCAGAACGCGAGTATGCAAAGCGTGCAATTGCCGAGTATAAGACTATCCGTCCGGTAGTTCAGCAGGGCGATTTGTATCGCCTTATCTCGCCATACGATGGCGACCGCAGCTACACTTCGTTGATGTATGTAAACGAGGCTAAGGATAAGGCAGTAGTATTCGCATACCGCCACCTCATTTGGCGCGAAATGGCAAATCCTATCATCCGCTTGCAGGGCTTGAAGGCCGATGCTAAGTATCGCATCCGCGAGGTTGCTCCGGAGGTTGAGGGCAAGCCTGCTCGCATTAACGGAAAGGTTGTAAGCGGCAAGGTTTTGATGCAGGAGGGCATCGTTATTCCTGAGCTTACCAAGAGTCTCAAGTCAAATGTTGCCCTTGGCGAGGTTCGCGCAGTGAACGACTGGAGAAGTATCGTACTCGAGCTCGTAGAGGTAAAATAATTTATCGAATGATTACAAAAGCGCAGTTCAAATGCTCTTCGGAGCGCATTTCGCAGGTACCCAAGGATTCGTTGAAGGATATCGCCTTCATCGGGCGAAGCAATGTGGGCAAGTCGTCACTTATAAATATGCTGACGCGCCACAAGGGCCTTGCCAAGGTGTCGGCTACCCCGGGAAAGACCAAGTTGATAAACCACTTCCTTATAAATAACCAGTGGTATTTGGTCGATCTGCCAGGCTATGGCTACGCCCGCACCTCGAAGAAGGAGCGCGGAGCCTTTGCCAAGATTATATTGGACTATGTCTTCAAGTGCGAGAAGATGCACTACCTCTTCGTGCTTGTAGATTCGCGATTGGAGCCGCAGAAGATAGACTTGGAGTTTATCGAGATGCTGGGACAAGGTGGTGTGCCGTTTGCACTCATCTTCACCAAGTGCGACAAACAGTCCGCAACGCAGACACAACGCGCTGTTACAGCCTATAAAAAGCGCTTGTCGGAGCAGTGGGAGGAGATGCCTCCAATGTTGCTCTCATCGAGCGAAAATGGGCAGGGACGCGACGAGATTGTGGCTTTTGTTGAAAAAATTTTGGCAGAAAGTGCCGAATAGTTGCCAAAAACAGCGCAAAAGTATTACCTTTGCAACCAGATATAGAAGAAATCTCATATAAACTAAATAAGTATATGGCTATCCACAAAATTAAGTTCTTTACAGGTCGCGCATCGCGCTACTTGGCAGAAAAAATCGTTGCTGCATACGGCACAACACTCGGTGAGTGCGAGATCGTAGAGTTCAGCGACGGCGAGTTCCAACCACACTTTATCGAGTCAATTCGTGGTTGCACCGTATTTATCATCCAGTCGACATTCCCTAAGTCGGATAACTTGATGGAGTTGTTGATGATGATCGACGCTGCAAAGCGAGCTTCGGCACATAAGGTTGTAGCAGTAATCCCTTATTTCGGTTGGGCGCGTCAGGACCGCAAGGACCGTCCGCGCGTACCTATTACATCGGCTCTCGTAGCAAATATGCTTTCGGTAGCAGGTGCTGACCGCGTGATGACTCTCGACTTGCACGCAGATCAGATTCAGGGCTTCTTCGATGTTCCTGTTGACGCTCTCTACGCAAGCGGTATCTTCATCCCTTACATCAAGAGCCTCGGCATCGAGGACTTGTCGATTGCTTCGCCTGATATGGGCGGTGCTAAGCGCGCAAGCTCGTACGCTAAGTTGCTCGAGACCCCAATCATCATTTCGCACAAGGAGCGTGCAAAGGCCAATGTTGTTGGTTCGATGACCGCTATCGGCGAGGTTGAGGGCCGCAATATCCTCATCGTTGACGATATGATCGACACTGCAGGTACTATCTGTATGGCAGCTAATATGTTGATGGAGCGCGGTGCTAAGAGCGTTCGTGCAGCTATCACCCACCCTGTATTGTCGGGCAAGGCATACGATCGTATCAACGAGAGCGCATTGGAGGAGGTTATCGTAACCGATACTATTCCGCTCAACCCTGAGATGGATTTGCACAAGTTTACCGTTCTTTCGTGCGCAGACATCATTGCTGAGTGCATCGAGCGTGTACACAACTATCAGTCAATTTCGCCACTCTTCTACAAGGAGTAAAGCATTGATTATAAACGAACAAGGGCGCGACTTCTCGTGCCCTTGTTTTGTTTTATACCATACATAACAGATGGGTATCGAAAACGATACCCATCTGTTATGTATCACCATACCAAAAATTGTAAATGGTTGAACTATTTTTGAGGCAGACAAAAAGCCCGATGCGCAGCATAGTAAGCCTATGTGAGCTATCGGGCTATTGAAGTGCGACTCGAAAAGAGCCAATCAAATCGATTTTTAGAAATTGGAGAATGTACTCCACACTGTATTCTTCTCTGCGGTGGCCTCTACACTATCGGGAAGGTTTGCAAAAAAGTCGAAACCTGTCCATTTTTCCACATCATCGACCGATACGGTATAGTTCGAATATGTCGAGCCCGAATAGGCCTTATTCTCGAACCAGAAGCCGACTGTCGATGCCGAAGTCACTGTGCCACTCGAGGAGGTTGTAACCTTGAGAACTACCTTGTAGAAGTAGTTCGGAATAGGAACCTTCTTGGTGTCGTTCTTTGCTGTGGTGTAGCTTATCGTCTTGCTCTCGCCCACCTTCGAGAAGGCTACGCCCGTAACAATATAGATAACCTTTTTAGCTGCTGCCGACTGCAATGCACCCTCCAATGAACTCCACATTCCGCTGTTGAAGTTATCCTGGATTTGTGGCACAGAGTTGGTCACATAGAAGGTCTGCAACTGCATCTCCTTGTTTCCGTTGCGCGAAGCATTTGGAATAAGGTGACCGCGCGCATATGGAGGATAGTCAGAGTAGGTTGCATTGCACAAATCAACCTGATATTTCTCTTCCAAGAGCGGGTTAAACGACCAATCATCGGGGCGCGAATAGGAGCCCATATGCTTCGACTCGAGCGGGTATGCCACCCACATCGAGGTGTAGGTCGATTTGTCGTAGTAAGCGGTGTAGTTACGCTCGCTACCCGACTTAACCTTCAGCTCCACAGCATTCGGATAGAGTCCGCCCTTGTCCTCACCCGGCAACTCGAGCCAGGTTTCGGTTGGGACTCCTCCGGTTACGCCACCATCGGTGGTATCACCGCTGTCCTCTCCCGGGGTAGGGTCCACGGTAGGAGGGGTTGTACCCCCTCCTGTTCCGTTACCCGAAGATCACTGAAGTGTTGCTACAATCTCATTGATACGAGTCTGAGCAGTTGCCTTTGCAGTAACAGTCTCAGCCGAACCAGTCCAAGTAACTGTGCTACCAGATGCTGATGCCGATGTTCCCAATGTGTTTTTCAACACTGTTGCATAAGAAGAGCTTGTACAAGTAATTACAATTTTCTTAAACTTCTTGCCATTATTAGCTGTAAATGTTACAGTACTATTGGCGTAAATACGATAGTGGTCGGAGTCAGAGGTACGAATTGCAGTAGAGCTTGAGCCCTGAGCATTTGAGAATGTAAAGTTAGTACCTGTCCAAGTGATAACCTTATTGCTCAACGATCCCTTGTTAGCATAGACATTCATAGTTTCAGTTACCTCTTCAGCACCCTCAGCTGCTGGAGCCAACTGCTTAACTGTAACCTCCTTGCTTACGCTCGCATATGCAATAACTACTTTCGCCTCACGCTCAGTTGTTCCTGTATTTGCTGTTGCAGTAACAGTAACGGTATTGCCACTTACCGAAGTTGTAAGCCAATCTACGCTCTCGGTCGCTGTTACAACAGCGCCTTCAACCTCATTCTCGATTGTGCAAGCAATAGTTTTGCTGCCAGCTACATTCTCAAAAGTAAGAGACTCTGGATTGAGTGTCAATACAGGAGGCAATACATAGTCGTGACCTGCTACAATCTCCAAGTTATCGATATAACCACGCTTACCAGTGATATCGAACTTAATTGTGCTTGCAGCTGTTGCAGCATCGAATTCGAACATATACTTCTTATATGAACCAATAGCAAGGTTGCCAGTCTTCTTAGTAACACCATTAACTGTTACAGCAAGCTGTGCTGTGTCAGTGCTATAAGCCATAGCATCAACAACAACAGTAAATGGCTGCGAAAGGTTGAATGGAACAGTAGTGAGGCTTCCACAAGCATCACTCTTACCAAACTTCAACTCTCCAACACTACCATAAATTGTAGAGCAAGTTGCATAATTGTCCGAAAGATCGCTAACTGCGAGAACACCGTTGTTCTCATCCTTCTTAACCCAAGCAAAATCATCAGAGAATGGCAATGCAAGACCCTCGTCTACAAACTCAGCGTCGTAGTTAACCTTTACATTCTTAATCTTACCCGACTTGAACGAAGTCTCAGCAGCAAGGGTAATCTCCTTAGCCAAAGCACCAACCTTCTCACCCGAAGTTACATTAACCTCGATAGCCAACTTAGCGTTAGCATCAGCTACAAATGGAGCAACAGGCAAGTAGAACTTAGCCGATGCACCAGCTGCGATAGCCTCACCATTCTTTACAACAAGAGTTGCCGACTTCGAAGTGTACGACGAACCGCTCGATGTAGCTGTAATATTAGCAATGTCTGTGAAATCAATGTAGAAAGTACCAACAAGTGCCTCAGGAGCAGTGAACTTAATATTCGAAACAGTAATCTCCTCATCCAACGAGTTGGTAACCTCAAACTCCAAGAGAGTTGCAACGTGAGTCATTGCAAGAGCAGGAGCCGAACCGGCAGGAACTGCATAAGCCTTACCTACGAGTGGGAAGTTCTTACCTGCTACGTGAGCCAACGAGTTGTTACCTGTCTGAGTCTGAGTACCGCTTGCTGCGCAACCGATAGTCATATAACCCGAACCTGTGTTCTTTGGACCTGGAACATACGACGAGTATGGGTACATTGCGTACCAATCGTACTCCTCCTGCGAATCCAAAGTGCTGCTTACATTACCCAAGAAGCGACCAGTTGTTGCATCCTCGAGCTTAAACTGACCATCCTTAGTGTAAGTAGTACCGTCAGTTACAGCGTGGAAAACACCCAAGTCATCACCTGTCGACCATACTGTGTTCAAGCCATCGTTTGCTGTACGCGAAACCGATGCGTAGAGAGCAAAATCGCCCTTAGTCTCAACCGAAGGAGTTGCCTCCTCGTACTGTGCGCAATTTGTAAGGTTGAAAGCCATTGCAATCAAGCC
>JAFZDR010000118.1 GCA_017561105.1 Alistipes sp.
AGTGGAACTCCACAGGTATATTGTTGTCCGTGCAGAAGCGCTCTACGCCCGCCATAATGAGAGAGCCGTAGAGGCTGGTTGGGAGTATCAACACATTTAGTTTGTCGTACTTTCGCAAATCCGCCAATGCTGCGCTCAACCCCTCGTAGACATCATTCGACATATCCTGGTATACTGCACCATAGTTGCCCTGCAGTGTTCTTGGCCAATTATCCAAAATAATAAGTTTTCGGTTGGCAATGCGCTTCAAAGCCTTCAATGCCCTGGCCTGTGTAACGGGGTCAAGACAGAAGTGCGGGGTTATCAGGTAGTAGTCGTACTTATCGAGCGTATGGTCGATAAACTCCTCGAAGGTCTCTATATCCTGATTGTAAACATATAGTGTAATCTCCGCCTTGTCGCCTATCTTCTGTACAAACGCATCATAGAGGGTCTGCTTATATTGACTGAGCTTATCGAACAACATGAAGATGCGCAATTTTCGATTCTCGCGCCAAGCCGTAACAAAAAATCCCTTGCCATGCATAGACTCGACCAAACCGCGCTCTCGCAATATCGAATAGACTTTTTTTACAGTCTCTTTCGATATATTGAGATTGGCCGACAGTTCATTCATCGAAGGCAGGCAATCGCCCTCTTTCAACTCACCATTGTCTATCAAGCGCTCAATTTCAGCTATTAACTGCCTGTAAATAGGCGTATGACCATTTATGTCTATATTAAACATATTGTTTAGTTGTATAAAAAATCTACACTATTATAACCGTTTTTCACTTTTTTTTGTTATATTTGCACCACAGTACACCTAAAACCAAACGATTTGCATTTACAAATATACAAATAAAATCATAAACAATGAACCTAACTACAAAAAAACAGGGTTTCTTACCCTCAAAATGGGAGGTTACCGCTCTAATCTGGGTGGCATATTTCCTCAACCAGGCAGATCGCCAAGTATTCAATGTAGTTCTCCCTCAGATTCGCGACGGACTCAGACTTACCGATAGCGACATGGGACTTATCGCTACAGCATTCAACCTCTTCTATGCGGTACTCGTACCACTCGGAGGTATCATCGGCGACCGTTACAGCCGCAAGTGGATTCTCACTCTCTGCATCCTCTTCTGGAGCATTGCAAAATTGTTTACAGGCTGGGCAACAGGTCTTATCTCGCTCATTATCCTCCGTTCGGTTGCAACAGGTGGCGGCGAGGCTCTCTTCGGCCCTAACTACAACGCTTTGCTCTCGGAGTATCACACCAAGACCCGTTCGACAGCGATGTCGATTGTGCAGACCGCATACTATATCGGCGTTATCGCCAGCGGTTTCTTGGCAGGTAAGATCGCAGATGTATGGGGTTGGAAGTACGCATTTATCATCTTTGGTGCAGTAGGTGTATTCCACGCCTTTATCATGATGTTCCGCCTGAAGGACAAGCGCGATGTTAAGGCTGAGCGTGCAACGAAGGGCAAGTCGAACCTCGTTCGCGACTTGATTGACGGATTTACCGTTATCTTCCGCACCCCAACCGCAGCAGTCGTTACAATCGGCTTTGCGGGCCTTATCTTCGTATTGACAGGCTACCTCACATGGATGCCGACCTACTTGCAGGAGGCTCCATTTAACATGAGCTCGGCAGATGCAGGCTTCCACTCTATGTTCTACACGCACCTTGCTGCATTCTTTGGCGTTCTTCTCGCCGGCAAGTTGTCCGACTTTGTAGGAGCAAAGGGCAAACCGGCTTGGCGTACAGCAATGCAGGGTCTTGGTCTTATCGTAGCTGCACCTTGCATCTACTACATGGGCCACTCGACATCTACAATGATTGTATTCGCAGCACTTGCAATCTTCGGTTTTGCGCGTGCATTCTTCGATGCAAACACATATGTAGTTCTCTACGATGTAATCCCTGCTAAGTTCCACTCATCGGCATCGGGCGTGATGATCATGATTGGTTTCGGCACAGGAGCTTTGGCACCATACCTTCTCGGTTTGATCAAGGAGGCTTCGGGCTTGTCGCTCGGCTTCACCATCCTTGCTACAATCTGGGCTGTATGCGGCTTGATTATGATTGTCGGAGGTAAATTATTCTATAAGCGTGATATCTTAAAACTTCAACAAAATGAGAAATAGCGATAAAACCAGAAAGGCGAAAGCGGGCTTGTTGCTCGTTGCATCGCCACGATTTAAGGATCTCGGCGTAGGTTGCGAGCATGGCACCTATGGAGATCGCAAAGAGATTGCCATTAAGGATATTCAGGAGCGTCTTTCGTTCCTCGACATCTCATTCCCGGGCATTGTTTACACCCGCGAGGATGCAGAGAAGGCGATGAACCTCTTCTACAACGAAAAGGTCGATTTCGTAATTGCCGAGTTCCTCTCTTGGTCGGAGGATTTCGCATGGATTCGTTTCTTGCGCGACATGCCTGAGATTCCGATGATCTTCGTGAATGTTGCGAAGGAGAAGATGGCATTCTACGACACCTTGGAGGAGGATGACTTTATCGAATATCTCTGCTCGGGTACTCTCGTAGGTTCGTTGGAGGGCTCGGGCTCTATCCA
>JAFZDR010000119.1 GCA_017561105.1 Alistipes sp.
CAGTAACCGCACTCTACAGCCTGCTTGCCGATAGTCTGTGTGCGAGTCATGCCGCCCTTGATACCGTGATTGATACATGGTGCGTATGCGATGATGAGCGATGGTCCAGGATAAGCCTCAGCCTCCTTCAATACATTGAAGAGCTGTGCCTGCGATGCACCAATCGACACCTGAGCAACATATACATAACCGTAGGTCATTGCGATAGCGCCCAAGTCCTTCTTGCGGATACGCTTACCCATCGATGCAAACTTAGCAACTGCACCTACAGGAGTTGACTTCGACGACTGACCTCCGGTGTTCGAGTAAACCTCGGTATCTACAACAAGGATATTCACATCCTCACCCGATGCCAAAACATGGTCTACACCACCGAAGCCGATATCGTAGCCCCAACCATCGCCACCGATGATCCACTGCGACTTCTTAACGAGGAAGTTCTTGTACTCGAGAATCTTCTGGCACTTCTCGCAACCGCAAGCCTCGCAGAGAGCAATTACGCGCTCCGAAACCTCAGCCGACTTAGCTGCAAGGTGACGAACCTCCAACCACTCGTTCAAAGCCGCCTTCAACTCGTCCGAACACTTCTCGCAAGCGAGGGCCTCCTTAACATAGGCAACCAAGTTCTCGCGGATCTTCTCGTTACCGATGTGCATACCAAGACCAAACTCGGCATTATCCTCGAACAACGAGTTAGCCCAAGCCGGACCCTGACCCTTCGAGTTGGTGCAGTATGGTGTAGATGGTGCCGAAGCCGAGTAGATTGAGGTACAACCTGTAGCATTTGCCACCATCATACGCTCACCAAAGAGCTGTGTGATAGTCTTGATGTATGGAGTCTCGCCACAGCCTGCACAAGCGCCCGAGAACTCGAACAATGGCTGTACGAACTGACTATTCTTGACAGTCTTCTCGCGGTCGATATTCTTGTAGCCAACGGTGTGGTGCATGTAGTTCCACTTCTCAACCTCGCCCATCTGCGATGCAAGTGGCTGCATAACGAGAGCCTTCTCCTTTGCAGGGCAGACATCAACGCAGTTGCCGCAACCGGTACAGTCGAGTGGTGAAACCTGAATACGGAACTTGTACTCTTTGGTGTTTGCAACGCCCTGCTTGAATGTTGTACCCTCAGGTGCAGCAGCAGCCTGCTCCTCGGTTGCGAGGAATGGACGAATTGCTGCGTGAGGACAAACATACGAACACTGGTTACACTGGATACACTTGTCGGTAATCCACTGTGGAACATTCACTGCAATACCGCGCTTCTCCCAAGCTGCAGTACCATTGTCCCAAGTACCATCCTCGCGACCTACGAATGCCGAAACCGGAAGATCGTCGCCCTTCAAGGCGTTGATTGGATCAACCACATTGCGAACGAACTCAGGACGCGACATATCAACCGATGCCTGAGCCTCCTCAACTACGAGGTCTGCCCACTCGGCAGGCACTTCAACCTTAACAACTGCGGTTGCACCTGCATCTACGGCTGCGTAGTTCATATTTACGATATCCTCGCCCTTCTTGCCGTACGACTTGTAGATAGCCTTCTTCATCTCCTCGACAGCCTTCTCGAACGGAATAACATTCGCAATCTTGAAGAATGCCGACTGCATGATGGTGTTGGTGCGGTTGCCCAAGCCCAACTCCGCAGCAATCTTTGTTGCGTTGATGATGTAGAAGTTGATATTGTTCTTTGCCAAGTAAACCTTCATATGGGTTGGCAACGATGCGCAAGTAGCCTCGGCATCGAGTACCGAGTTAAGGAGGAACGAACCACCTCGCTTGAGGCCCTTCAAAACATCGTACTTATCCACATACGACGGCACATGGCAAGCGATAAAGTCAGGAGTTGTTACCAAATATGGCGAAGTGATTGGTTTATCGCCAAAACGGAGGTGCGACGATGTATAGCCACCCGACTTCTTCGAGTCGTACGAGAAGTAAGCCTGGCAATACTTGTCGGTCGAGCCACCGATAATCTTGATCGAATTCTTGTTAGCACCAACGGTACCATCAGCACCCAAACCGAAGAACAATGCCTCGAAGGTACCCTCCTTAGCCATCGAAATCTCCTCGCCAACAGGCAACGAGAGATTTGTAACATCATCTACGATACCAACGGTGAAGTGGTTCTTAGGAGTTGAGAGTGCCATATTTGCAAATACCGACAACATCTGTGCAGGTGTAGTATCCTTCGATGAAAGGCCATAACGACCACCGATAATTGCAGGCTGGAGCTCGTGACCATAGAATGCGTCTACGATATCGAGGTACAAAGGCTCACCATTTGCTCCAGGCTCCTTGGTACGGTCAAGTACGCAAAGGGTCTTAACTGTCTTAGGCAACACATTGAAGAGGTACTTTGCCGAGAATGGACGGTAGAGGTGTACTGTTACAACACCCACCTTCTCGCCACGAGCATTCAAGAAATCTACGCACTCGCGCAAGGTCTCGGTTACCGAGCCCATAGCTACAACTACGCGGTCAGCATCCTCTGCACCATAGTATACGAACGGCTTATACTCGCGACCTGTAATTTTTGAAATCTCTGCCATAGTCTCAGCCACCATATCAGGCACTGCATCGTAGAACCTGTTTGCAGCCTCACGGGTCTGGAAGTATATATCAGGATTCTGAGCTGTACCGCGTGTTACAGGCTTCTCAGGATTGAGAGCACGCTCGCGGAACTGCTTCAAAGCCTCACGGTCGAACAGTGCCGAGAGCGAAGCCTCGTCCATAAGCTCAACCTTCTGAATCTCGTGCGAGGTACGGAAGCCGTCGAAGAAGTGAAGGAATGGAACGCGCGAACGGAGTGCCACGATGTGAGCCACACCAGCCAAGTCCATAACCTCCTGAACAGACGAGGTTGCCAACTGAGCAAAACCTGTCTGACGAGCAGCCATAACATCCTGGTGGTCGCCAAAGATAGAGAGCGACTGCGCAGCCAAAGCACGAGCCGAAACATGGAATACGCCAGGGAGCAACTCACCCGAAATCTTGTACATATTCGGGATCATCAACAAAAGGCCCTGCGACGCTGTGAAGGTCGATGTCAAGGCACCACCCTGCAACGAACCGTGCACTGCACCTGCAGCACCAGCCTCCGACTGCATCTCTACAACCTTAACCTTCTCGCCGAAGATATTCTTGCGGCCCTGAGCTGCCCACTCATCAACATACTCTGCCATTGTTGATGATGGCGTGATAGGATAGATGGCAGCAACCTCCGAGAACATATACGCAATATGTGCTGCGGCATAGTTACCATCACAAGTGATAAATCTCTTTTCTGCCATAGTTTTATTGTTTTATTGTTGTTTTTTTGTTTGTATTTCTAATGCAAATACCTCGCAAAACGGGGTTCGTTTTCGCAAAACCGCATTTCACTTATACAAAATTAAAAATAGTTCCTGAACAAAACAAGAAAAAACTCTGTTAGTTTACTAACAAAGTAAAAAAACAACTACTTGATTATCCCAGCACTCCCTCTCCAATTGCGGGCACTTAAAATAACCAAGTAGTTACTATTTTGAATTTATTTCTCTTCTCGTCTTTAACCCAAAAGCCGTGCCACCGCCCTTCTACCTTCATCGCCGAGCGATATGGTATAGTCATTCACAAATAGCGAGATATGTTTTTCAATAACATCATCCTCCAACTCCTGCGCATGTTGCTTTACAAAGTCGCGCGACAAAAGCGGATTTTCAAA
>JAFZDR010000120.1 GCA_017561105.1 Alistipes sp.
GCCTACTGCGAGAGCCTCCATATCGCGGCCATTCATACCACCATAGGTAAGGTAGCCCTCGAATGGGATACAGAAACGCTTTGCACCCTCATACCAATCCTCGTGGCGAGTAGCAATGAAACCACCCATATTTACGATACCGTCCTTCTTTGCAGACATTGTCATACCATCAGCAAGCGAGAACATCTCGAGTGCAATCTCCTTGATAGTCTTATCGGCATAACCCTCTTCGCGAGTCTTGATGAAGTAGGCATTCTCGGCAAAGCGAGCCGAGTCGAGCACTACGCGCTTACCATACTTGTCGGCGATAGCACGCACCTCGCGCAAGTTCTGCATCGATACAGGCTGACCACCTGCGGTGTTGTTTGTGATGGTTACGATGATAAACGGTACATTCTCGTGATGCTCGGCCAAAGCCTTCTCGAGCTTCTTAGGGTCTACATTACCCTTGAAAGGAATCTCAAGCTGAGTATCCTTTGCCTCGTCGATGGTGCAATCAAGGGCAGTAGCCTTGCGGCTCTCGATATGGCCCTTGGTGGTATCGAAGTGCGAGTTACCCGGAACAACCGAGCCCGCCTTTACAAGGTGCGAGAACAATACATTCTCGGCAGCACGACCCTGGTGAGTAGGGATGACATAGTCGAAGCCTGTAATCTTGTTGATAGTCTCCTTGAGGTGGAAGAACGATGCTGAGCCTGCGTAGCTCTCATCGCCCAACATTACAGCCGCCCACTGACGGTCACTCATTGCGCCTGTACCCGAGTCGGTCAAGCAGTCGATATAGACCTGCTCCGAACGGAGTTGGAAGAGGTTATAGTCAGCCTCTTTCATCCACTGCTCGCGCTCCTCACGAGTGCTCTTTTTGATTGGCTCAACCATCTTGATTCGCCAAGATTCTGCAAAAGGAAGTTCCATATTCAAATTTAGAATTAAGAATTAAAAATTAAGAATTATTTATTTTAGGTTGTAGACAACAGTTGTTACCGAGCGAGCATTTATGCTAAATGCTGTTGCGTCAGCCATTTCGTGCAGCGATAAATCGTTGCGCTCGTCGGTGATATACATCTTTGCCGATGCGACTTTATAAGCCTTCGGCAGAGCAACCTCAACCGACTGCTTATCGAAGGTGTTATTCACATATACAGCAACAAGGCGTTTGCCGTCGGGCGAGAGGTAGGCCGTAGCTGCCACCTCACTCAAATTATCGGCACCCGAAAGTGCTACACGCTTGTAGTTCGGGCGCACAAAAAAGCTGTAATTTCCAAGCGCATACAAGAGTTTGTTTGCCTTAACATCGCCACCGCGGAAGATATCGCCATCCTTAGCGTGGAGAGCAATCAAGGCGTGATCACCACGCAACTCCATACCCTTCCAGTAGCTCCACGAAGCGGTATTTGAATCGACCATATCGCTATAAATAATACGCGCCATAATCAGGCCCGCCTGCATATCGGCATAGTTTGCGCTATACCAATCCTTGGTCAAACCCTCGATATTTTTTGTTCTTGCACCCGGCAACAAGCACCACTCCGACATATTGTACTCAACGCCATACTTGCGACACTCCTCACCCGCCAAGCGGTGAACATTTCTCATCTTCTCGCTGCTGCGGATATCGTGGTAGGCGTGGCCATATACTGCGCGTTTGAGGTGGCGCAAATCGCCAACATAGTGAGGTGATTTCTTATCGAAGAAGGTGCGAACAACCCAGTTCGGAGCCTCCGCCTCGCCAAACTTATCGGTATATCTCGGATGCGACTCGTAGAGGTACTTGAGTCGGCATGTCTCGCCAAGCTGCATACGAAGATTATCAAAGCAACTATCCTTAGACAACTCCGCATCGAGAGCTGTCATCATCCTCTTCAACTCGCTGTTACGCCAAGGTGAACCCTCCTGACGCGGAGTATCCCAGCCATCCTGTGGCTCATTTATAGGGCTGATGTATGGCACATTCCAACCCTTATCCATATAGTGCTTTGCTACGGTTGCAAGGTACGATGCGAAATCGTCGTAGCACTCCTCACGGAGATTAGCCTTCAAGCCATCGGGCGAATATCCCTTACCGTTGAGCGTATATTGCACGGGCGGAGTGTTCGAGAAGAGGATAAAGTAGTTGCTACCTCGCTTCACCGCCTCTGCCATCCAATACTCGTGTCCTGCACACTTGCCCCAATCATAGTTTTTGCCATCGACGGTCAGATAGCTCTCTGCACGACGCTGGTATGGGAAGATGTCGGCATTTGGAGCCTCCAAAGTTCCGCCACCAAGATTTACGCGCCAAGCCGACAAGCCTGCTCCCTTGGGGTTGCCATTCTCGTCGTACTCCTGCGAGAAGAGCCAATCGGCAATCTTCAGCTTTGCGGTTTCACTCCAATACTTACCCACGAAGTCGCCACTCCACGCATCGGCAGCAGCAAAATACTCTATGGTCTGCTTCTGCTCGGCAGGGTTGATCGTAACCTTCAACGGCTGCGCCTCAACAGCAAGCGCACCCAACAACAGAGCTATTACAGCAACTAATCTACGCATACTCTCTATTTCTCGTTTGCAAATGCTTTAAGTTGCGCAATCTCCTGCGCCCAAATCTCCTCGTTAGGGGTTTCAAGCGTCAATGGCATCTCCTCGAAGTATGGCGACTGCGCTATAAAACGGAAGCAGTCCCAGCCTATAAAGCCCTCACCCAACGATGCATGACGATCGACATGCGAACCGAGCGGCTTCAAGGCGTCGTTAAGGTGCATACCGCGAAGGTACTTCAAGCCGATGATGCTATCAACCATTGCAAAGGTCTTCTCGCAAGCCTCCACACTCGAGAGGTCGTAGCCCGCAGCAAAGGTGTGACAGGTGTCGATACAGAAGCCGACGCGCGACTTATCCTCTACCTTATCTATGATATGTGCGATATGTTCCCACGCAAAACCGAGGTTCGAGCCCTGACCCGCAGTGTTCTCAATAACTGCAGTAACACCATTTGTGCGGTCGAGTGCCATATTTATCGACTCGGCGATGCGATCAAGCGACATCAACGAAGTAATTTTACCGAGGTGGCTGCCCGGGTGAAAGTTCAATCTATCCAATCCGAGAGCCTCGCAACGCGCCATCTCCCCAAAGAAGGCCTCGCGCGACTTCTCCAAGCCCTCACGCTCGGGGTGTCCGAGGTTGATAAGGTAGCTATCGTGTGGCAAAATCTGCTTTGCCGAGTAGCCGCACTCCTCACACGCCGCCTTAAAGCGATCGCACTGCTCGGCAGTCAATGCCAGTGCGAGCCATTGGCGCTGATTTTTAGTGAAGAGAGCAAAGGCTGTCGCACCTATCGCCTTGGCGTTATGCGGAGCATTCTCCACACCACCCGATGCGCTTACATGTGCACCAAAGTATTTCATAAATTCCTATTTTTTGAGCCATTAGCCGTTAGCCATTGGCCATTAGCTTTTGAAAATTAAAAATTGAGAATTGACAATTAAAGGTATTTTTATTTAAATTACTTTTCCGTTTCACCTAAAATCGTCAATTATGAGATTATTTTTGTGCGAAGCAAGGTAGCGAAAGCGGAGCATACTAAAAGGTATGTGAACATTTCGATATCCGCAGCTCTCGTGCAAAAAGAACTCATAAGAACGATTTTATACCAAACCTTCGACATTGCCGTCTTCGGCCAAACGGATATTCACCGCCTGTGGAGTCTTGCTCAAACCCGGCATACGCATAATATCGCCGGCAAGAACAACTACGAAGCCACTACCTGCATTAAGCTCGATATCCTTAATCTTGAGAGTAAAGCCCTCAACACTGCCGTAGAGCTTTGCATCGCCGCTGAACGAATACTGAGTCTTTGCGATGCAGACAGGGAGATTACCCATACCCCACTTCTCGAGCAAGGCGATCTCCTTTTGTGCCTTGAGGCTAAACTCAACCGACGCAGCGCCATAGATCTTCTTGGCAACCTTCTCGATCTTCTCCTTGATGCTATCCTCAAGCTCGTAAGCGTATGTAAGTGGTGCCGATGGCTGATTTTCGATAAGATCGACTGCAGCCTCTGCCAACTCGACAGCACCTGCACTACCCTCAACATAGGCGTTGTTGATTACACAGCGTACACCCTTCTCGGCGCAGTGCTCCATAACCAAAGCAATCTCCTCCTCGGTATCGCTTGCGAAGCGGTTGAAACATACCAATACGGTCTGACCAAACTTCTGCAAGTTTGCAATATGGCGATCGAGGTTAGCAAAGCCCTTCTTCAAGCCCTCGGCATTTGGCAACTTAATCTCCTTCTCATCCACGCCGCCGTGCATCTTGAGCGCCAAAGTCGAAGCTACCAACACTGTCAAATCAGGTTTCAAACCCGCCTGGCGACACTTGATATCGAAGAACTTCTCGGCTCCGAGATCTGCACCAAAGCCCGCCTCGGTTACGGTGTAATCCGACCACGACATAGCCATGCGGGTTGCAATTACCGAGTTACAGCCGTGAGCGATATTTGCAAACGGACCACCATGGATAATTACAGGGTGGTGCTCGGTAGTCTGCACGAGGTTAGGATTGATAGCATCCTTCAAAAGAGCCACAATAGCACCCGTAACGCCGAGATCCTCGACTGTAAACGGAGTATCGTCGTAGCGCACACCGAGTACGATGCGACCGATACGGGCATACAAGTCATCGATATTGCGAGCAAGGCACAAGATAGCCATAATCTCCGATGCAGGGGTGATATCGAAGCCTGTTTCGGTAGGAATACCATTCACCGAGCCACCAAGTCCCGATACGATATTACGCAACGAGCGGTCGTTGATATCGAGCACTCGTCGCCACATAACCTTCTTCAAACCCACCTGCTTCGAGCGGTTGTGGTAGAGATAGTTATCGAGCAACGCAGCGATAAGGTTGTTAGCCGAAGTTACAGCGTGGAAGTCGCCCGTAAAGTGGAGGTTGATATCCTCCGAAGGCAACACCTGGGTATAGCCACCACCTGTTGCACCACCCTTCATACCGAAGCA